>JAZRWH010000188.1:0-46391 GCA_045599585.1 Myxococcota bacterium | reverse complement strand
CATGGATTCGTTAGAGCTTTTATTTTTTTCATTGACGCGACGTAGATTCCTACGTCGTTACATATTTGGCTCGCACTTCTGCTGCAACATTATATATGTTGCTTTTACGTTTCTTTCTCATTTTCGGTTTTCATCAGTCGTCGCAGAACTTCATTTCTGAGTTCCAGCGAACGAGGCAGGCTTATACGCGTGGTACAAAAATCGGTCAAGAGTATTTTTTAGGTTGTTTAAACGTTAAATGCCGTGCGTATTTGCAACGCAAATAGCACGGCAGCGGAGCCGTATTGAGCGATAGCGAAATAGGCGACGAAACCAAACGACACAAAACAAGAAAATTGCAGCGAACAAAACAATACGTCGCGCAAACCTCAATCACATGCAATAGGACACACAATGCCTTCACAAAACGTGATACAACACCTTCTGTCGAGACATGCCTACCGTTTAAAAGGAGATTGAGGATGGGTCGTTTAAGGTTACTTCGAATTTTGATAGGCGCTGTTGTGTACGTGCACTGCTTGGTTACCGGCTGTGCTTCAAACAAAGAAAACACGCCACAAAGTATTGTGGCAACCTACGCGCACCAAGCAAGTGATGATACCCCTGAAACAACATACTTAAAACGAACTTCCCAAAAGCCTGTGGTTGAAACCATAGAAGTCGGTCAAGAAATCGCAATGCGCGTGAACGATAACTGGACTTTTTCCCCTTCATTTATTCTTGAAACGACGCCAGACGCTGCATTGACAACGCTTGAAGAAGCCATTTTGAGAAACGATGCCGCAGCCTTTTGTAACGGAATCACCAATTTTGATGCTTGCCAGAGAATCTTTAGAGAGCATACACGATTTTTTAGTGACGCCTATCAAGCCGAAACAGGAAGTCGTATTTGGCATCAAACATCGTTGGGACTGTCAACGACCCTCGCGCGCATCACGTTCTTTTTTGAAAGACAAGCAGACTCGTGGCAGCTCACGGCCTTTTGTGCAGTCAATACCGATGATATGAGCACCTTTCCAAAGTGCAAGCTTTAGCTTATTTCAAGACACTGTATTTAATTGACCAACGCACACTCCAACATGCGCAACACAACAATTTTGGTTCCAACAAAACACAGCCTTAAGCTTATTCCTATGTTCTAGTCTGCAAGCTTGCCAAAATGACGTCATGTGTGGCAAAACATGTTATTTTGTGAGTTAGGCTGTTTAGCCTGTTCTACCGATACATTCTCCATTAAGGTCAGATTTAAATGAGTGACAATAAAATTACGTCGTTACCAACCTTAGGCAGCCTGAAATCTTCCGGTACCGGCCTACCTAAGCTTTCGAAACTTAACCTTCCCGGCAAGAGCCTTAAACCCAAAACAGAACCTGCTCAGGAAGAGCCCAAAAAAGAAGAACCTAAAGCAGAGCCTGTTGCAGAAGCTGCAGTTGTATCCGAGCAACCCAAGGTTGCACCTTCAATTATGGATGACGATGAAGAAGATGTAACGACGGTCACTTCGGCTGACGAATTTTTGGATCTTCTAACCGCAGGAAGCAACAGTGAGATTGACGACGATTGGGCAACCGAGGGACTCAAATCGGGCGATTCTGCTGCTATTTCGAGCGAATCCTTAAGTAAAGCATCGCACGTCTCCCAAGAAGTCATTAAAGCCAGCGTTAACGACTTTCTCAAAACAGATACCGAAGCTCAAGCAGACGACCTCGAAAAATGCAATACACAAGCCGTCGATCCCTCTGAGTTTGAGGGTGAATTTGAAAAGCTCAACCAGTCTGCAAAAACAGAAAATGCCACTTCATCGTTAAATTCTGTGGGAAAAATTCCCGCTCTGACACCGAAAAAATCGGTCTCTTCTTTACCTTCAATCGCAGCCCCAATTCCTGTTTCGGACAAATCCAAGTCGATCGCAATCAAACTCCCCACAACCAAAGCTCCTTCGGTTGAAACACCTAAAATCGAGATCAAACCTATCGGTCTTCCTCCGAAATCATCCATCAACCCTGTCGTAACGCTTACGCCCGAAGAAGAAGCACCTAAAGCCGAAGAAGCGCCTAAAGCTGAAGAAGCACCGAAAGCCGAAGAAGCACCGAAAGCTGAAGAAGCGCCGAAAGCCGAAGAAGCGCCTAAAGCTGAAGAAACGCCAAAAGCCGAAGAAGCGCCTAAAGCTGAAGAAACGCCAAAAGCTGAAGAAGCACCGAAAGCTGAAGAAGCGCCTCAAACAGCCGCCCCCGCTGCACCGCAAATCTCACCAGCTGAACAAGAAGCCCTTGCACGCGAACAAATGCTCGCCAATATGTCGGACGAAGAACGCGCAGCCTACGAGCAAGAACAAATGTTCGCCAGCATGTCAGACGAAGAACGCGCTGCCTACGAGCAAGAACAACAATTACTCGCGCAAAGACAAGCCGAAGAAGAAAAAGAACGCCGCGAACAGAATCTCAGAGAACAACGCGACCTCTATATTCAAGATATGCAGGAACGCCAAAAACAAGGTCGTTCTTATGCAGGTCTCATCATCGCTATTGTCATTCTCATTGTGGCAGGCGTAGGCATTGGCATTTTCTATAAACTAAGTAGTGATGCTGAAAAAGCAGCTGCCGAACAAAAGGCTGCCGAGGAAGCCAAAGCTGCTGAAGAAGCCGCCCAACTCCCCGAAAAGACCGTCGCTGATGAAAAACTTAATTGGTACGATGTCAGTGTTACTGCACCGAGCGGCGCAATTATTTACGTCAATGGTGTCGAGACTGACGCCTCTAAAGTCAAATTTGCTCAAGGCCATACGAATACCATCATTGCTTACAACGAGGGCATGGTTCCGTTCTTCAAGTCCTATACGAAAGATGATGCTCCGTCATCCGTCAATATTGAATTCGAAACGGACGAGCTCTATCCCAAATCTACCGTCGAATTTAAACTCAAGGACGCTACGCTAAAAGGTTCGGATCTCAAAGTTAAATTCGATGGACGCACGATCAACCATTTCCCCGTTGACTTGAGCGATGTCGTCATGGGTGTTCCCCACACACTTATTCTCGAAAAGCCAGGCTACGCACCACTTTATCAGCTCGTCTGGCCCGTTCGTCCTAAAGGGACTGCTAAAGCAACCGTCAACGTCGCAAAAATGGATTCAACCACGACAGCGCTCGGTGGCTCTGCGGTTCAAACGAAAAAATTCCCGTTATCCGACAAACCCTACGGCATTTTAATCACTTCCGGCGGCACGTCCTATCAATCCACTGATACGATCATCAATACACCACACGGCGCTTTCGTCGACTATCATTTCACACGCGAACAGCGATATCCGCTTCAATTCGGCATTTATCCTGATCAGTACGGTACGGTCATGGTTGAACCGCTGCTCAAGCAAAAATCGATTGGTGAAGCAACCATTTCGTTCAAAGACGCTCCGAAAAATCTTCAGATCTGTTTCAGACGTGAGGGTGAAGTCCTTTGTCCTGATATGAGTACCGAAACGCAATTCCCATCAGGTCAGGATTGGGTCGCCGTCGCTTATACAACCAACGGTTCGTCCAGAAAGGTTCTTAAAATGAATCAGGGACAACCCATAATCAGTCATTACAAATACGTTTTCACTGTTAAAACCAAGCCAGGCAACGAGATTGCCTTGTCTTCTGAATCGTCTTATATTAAAGATCCATCTAAAAAAAATAACTAAACGCCTCCTATCATAATTATAATGGGGGAAGCCTCCCCCTGAGCGGCTATTTGCTTCGCAAATACGCCGCTACCCCCTCTGCCTGCGGCGCTACAACCGAACGCTTCAAGCTCTGATACAATTATTCCCAATTAACATAATCCAAACACAATCATACAATTTCTATTTGTATAACTTAACTTTTTAGTCTTACTTATATGATTGATTTTTCAATCATATAAATAATATGTACCATGTTACGTCTTTTGTAGTTTCCAACGAAGGAGAAAGCTAATGTCTGAAGATTCCAATTTTTCGACAATATCGGAGCTTGACGATTATACTCCCGATATGCTTGAGCGTGGTGGAGACAATATTGAATTTGGAGCATCAGCAACCGAACATGGTGTTATCCAGGATCTCAATCAACCCAACAACTCTGAGTATGACAGCGAGGCTACAAAAACACTTCAAGCCGTAGACGAACCCATCAAGCATGAAGGCGGCGGAACGCTCATGATCGATTCACCGCTTTTGTTAGCGCTTGAAGAGTCCGAAACTGGCGCGTCTCAAGATGACAAGTCTAGCCATAGTGGTATCATTATTGCGTTGATTACAATCATAGCACTGGGGGGCATCTTTGCACTTTTCATCTTTAGCAACAACAATGACGCTAAAAAAGCGGAACAACCAGTCGAAGAAGCTGTAGACGATGCCATTGTGCCTGATTATACGCCGCTCAAAACCAATTATATCCCCATCTCTGTACGCCCCAAACGAGCCAACGTCATTCTTAACGGCGCTTTATACGATCCCGCTTCACAAATGACGAACGACGGAACCTATCCCCTACTCGCTAACTACGACAACGTTCTTTCCGTTTATGCATCCGGCTTCATACCTTATTTTCAAAGAGTAGCTAAGGATCATAATTTTTCTGAAAATCCGCTTAACATAGAGCTAACACCGGACGATTTTTATCAACGTTCATCCGTTACGATCAAACTTCCGCCCAATGCCGACCTTGCGAGCACCAAACTTATCGTCAATGGCGAAACGCAAATTCTTTCCAATAACATCGTACTCGATTGTCTGTCCGGATTTCCTTATTATATCTACGTTCAGAATAACGACCTCGGCAGCCATCTTCATGTCTTTTGGCCTACCAAAACAGATGAAGTTGTGGAGCTTCCCAACCTCGTTACAGCGAACGCAGCCAAAGGCGTCACAATCTTCACGCTCAAACTTCCCAAAGCATACGAACAGGATTCATCGCTTAAAGTTTATGTCAAAACAGATGAAGGTCATTTGCTATCCCAAGGCAGTATGCGCGTCAGCAAAGGTCAGTTCATTAACGTTTCTGTAACTAAAAACGGCCGTTATCCAATGGATCTCGGCTTTGATTCCACGCCGTTTGGATCTATTACAATTGATGGCTATATGCAGCCTTCAAGTAAAGGTGTTGCGACTGTCAAATTCTCCAAACAATCTGACAAAGACATCCAGCTCTGCTTCCGACGTTCTTCTGAAGTCGTATGCACTTCCTCAAAAGAAGAAAACTACGTTTCGAGTGGTAAATGGGAGATGATTGCCTACCGCGAAGTAGCTGGTCAAAAAGAGATTCTCAAAGAACAACCTTTCGAGACGCTCAAACAAAACACCGATTATATTTTCACGCTCACGAGTAACGGTTCAAACAGCTATAAATACGCAATTAAAGAATCAAAGAAATAGTGAGAACCCAAAAAAAGCCCGAAGTTATCTTCGGGCTTTTTTGGTTTAAGAATATTCCAAATTAATTATTCAGCAGCTTCTTCAGCAGCTTCGGTTGTTTCTTCGGTTGTAGTTTCTTCAGTAACTGTTTCTTCAGTTGTGGTCTCAACAGCTTCTTCAGCAGCAACAGTTTTGGTTTCTTCTTCAGCAGCTGATTTAGGAGCAGCAGCAGAACCACATGCAGTCGCAGTGAAAACAATACCAGCAATGACAAGCGCAAAAAGACGTTTCATTTTAAATTCCTTAAAGATCAGTCGACATAAAAGCAAAGTACGCCAACGTTAAATTATAAACGCACACGCTTACAGAAACATACATTCTGAAAGCGGGCGCCTTTTAGTCTTTTGCGCAAAGAATGCAACAAAAATGTAGTTGTATGTATGTTTACAAACTACCTTTTATTATTATGGATCTTTCTAAGCATTTTACAGAGCGCCATAACGGGTAGTCCTTCAATCGCCGTAGGATCTTGAGTCGCAACGGCATCAAACAATTCAGGGCCGCGTGCTTCAATTTTAAACGACCCAGCACAGTCGATAGGCATATCACAAGCAACATAGCGGCGGATCACGTCTTCAGACAAATCAGCAAAGACGAGCTTCGTTACATCGACATGCGTCTGTATGTCACCAGACGGATGATGAAGGAGACATAAACTTGTGATAAGATCGCACGTTTTTCCACGAAACTGCATGAGTTGTGCAACGGCATTTTCAACACTACCAGGTTTTCCAATGAGTTGTTCTTCAAAGATTAATCCCTGGTCACTTCCAATAATATAAGCCTCATCGTCTTTAGGGAGTACTTTTGCAACGGCCTGAGCCTTACCCATACCGTGTTGCAGGACCATATCGCGAGCGCTGATATTTTCTATAGGAGCTTCGTCGTAGTCGGGACGAATACAGCTCACGCTCACGCCAACGCGTTCGAGCAGAGCTTTTCTATACTTGCTGGTGCTGGCCAAAATTAATTTCATAGGAACTCCTTAAAGGTGACACTCTATGCAACAAAAAAACATTCGATCACGTGCGACAGTGTAGAAAACTGCCGAACAAGGATCTTTTTAAGATAAGCAAAAGCGGCTATCAAGCGTTGTTTTGTCAATCCAATAGACGAGAAAGCGTGCGCATCGCAACGCCACTCGGCGTGTTGGGAGCTAAGGCGATTCAAAGGCACGCAGAAGCGCCGAGCGAGGGGGTAGCGGCGTATTTGCGAAGCAAATAGCCGCTCAGGGGGAGACGTCCCCCAACAAACCCAAGGAGAAGAAAAAGGCGATGCGTAACAGAGTGAACGAGTGAAAAAAAAGCTACAATTGATCAAAGCATTTGGGCGGTGTACTTGCGCGTAGGGGGTGCAATGTGATAGGGTAAGTGAGCCTGTATTTGGGCCTCAGTTTTTCTTTGTGTGTATGGAGTGAAAACATGGCACTGGATTATATGCCAATAGATTCGAATCTGAACGACAGTCTTGAGGAGCTTTCAAAAGCATCGAGCGCAGGGACAGCAAAAGTCAGAGCGCGCGGGCGTGGCCGCAAAGCAGCAAACAAAGAAAGTGCCGAAAGTCTGTTAGACTTCATTCTTGATGACGCTGGCAAAGCAGCAGAAGAAGAGGAACGTAAGCACGAAGAAGCGCGTAAACGTGCCGAAGAAGAAGAAATGCTCCGCAAAGAACGCGAGGAGCTTCAAAAGCGCATGGACGGTGAAATGGCTCTTATCCAAGAGCAAAAGAACCAAGCTGAAATGCGAAAAATGCAGTCTCAGATGCTTCAAGCCGTTGAACGCGAAAAGGCCATCGAAGCGGGCTTAATTGACGTTGCAGAAGAAGAACGTCTTGCACGCGAAGCCGAAGAAAAGAGACGTAAAGAAGAAGAAGAAAAGGCCCGTAAAGCTCGTGAGAAAAAAGAGCGCCGGGAACGCATCATGGCTCAGAAAGCCGAATTGGAAGCGCTTCAACATGAAGAGGCTGTGGAAGCAGCTAAACCGCAGCCATCCAAAACCCCGCAAATCGTTATTGCAGTTGTATTCCTTCTTGCAATCGCAGGTGGTGTTGCGGGTTACTTCCTCACGCGCGAACACATCGATATCTACGCTCTAAACGAATCGCCATCCTCGACGACCATTGGTTTCCTCTCAGAAGACCCAACGATGCAGGTGATGGATCACAATGTCGTTGAGCAGGAAGAACCCAAAGTTGCGCCAAAACCGTCAACAACCACCAACAAACCGCGCACGAAACCACAAAATACGCCCGCACCTGCCCCAAAACCAGGTCTCAACACAGGCAAAGGCAGTGGCGGTCTTTCAACCGGCAAAGGCGGCGGCTTAGGCGGACTCCGCGGCGGCAGACTCTAAGCCAAATTTCGGACAACTCAATATAGCAGCGCAGCTTCGGCTGCGCTTTCATTTGACGCTAACATCTTATTCTTTTTTATATTCACGAATAGTATTTGGCTTGTACCATTTCCATGGAGTCATATTTCATGAAAATTTCCCTTCGTCCTCTTCTGATTCCCCTCTGCGCAGCCAGCTTCGCCTGCGGTTGCGTCGACGCCGAACCCCTTCCTTCCGAACCCGGCGAGAGCGGCATCAAGCTTTCCACGCACGTTGACGATTGGCGTGACGAAGTTATCTATCAGGTCATCGTTGACAGATTTAACAACGGCGACGTTAACAATGACTTCAATGTTGATACTCGCTCCATGGCCCGTTACCATGGTGGTGACTGGCAGGGGTTGATCGATAAACTCGATTATCTTCAAGATCTTGGCGTAACCACGCTCTGGATTACCCCTCCCGTTAAAAACGTCGAAGAAGATGCAGGTTTTGCTTCATATCATGGATATTGGACGGTCGATTTTCTTAAGCACAATCCCCACTTCGGTGATCTTGCAACCCTCCGCCGTCTCTCTGATGAACTCCATGCCCGTGGCATGAAACTCATCCTCGATATCGTTACCAACCACGTTGGTCAGGTATTCTATTACGATATTAACATGAACGGTTCGGCCGACGAATGGCTCGCTGGTCGTGGTGACTCCGACAAAGGTTCTGGCCGTCCCGGCGGCGAACTTAGCCGCGTTACGGAATACGACCCCGACTTCGACGCACACGGCATCGATGCTTATACCTCTATGGGTATCTCTGGCGAAGCTCCCGTCGTCTTCTTTGATATGCCCTCTATTAACCGTACAGCCCCCAAACCTTGGTCTGTCGATCTCTCTAACGTTTCAAGCGTTTCCGACTACGACAAGGCAATGGCCAAAAAACTCGGTTTCTCCAACCTCGCATGGTACCACCACAAAGGTCGTACTTACGACTATAATGTCGGCTCCGAATCCTGCACTGACTACAATACCTATAAGTGCACCTGCGATCGCAAAATTATGAATTACGATTACACGGATGCTGGTTACCTCGATGGAACCCCGCGCGGTTATTGCCAAAATGATCAAACCCTCCTCGGCGACTTCCCCGGCGGCCTCAAAGACGTCGCCACCGAACGCGAAGACGTCCGTCAGGCTATGATTAAAGTCTTCAGCTACTGGATCGATGTCACTGACTGCGATGGCTTCCGTATCGATACCCTCAAACACGTCGAATATGGCTTCTGGGAGACGTTCGCCAAAGGCATCCGCGAACACGCTAAATCGATCGGCAAAGAAAACTTCTTCATGTACGGCGAAGCCTTTGATGGTAACGATATCCTCCTCGCGAGCTACATCGATGATCAGCATCTCGACGGCGTCGACTCCGTATTCCTCTTCTCTCAAAAATACGCCATTGACTCTGTCTTTAAATGCCCTCCCGGCAACAAAGCACCCTACTGCAAACAAGCCGATGGCACCTATCGCACCAATGGCACTGCTGACCTCTACGGTTGGGACTACGCTCGCAAATTGGAAGGAGGCCGACACGCCCTCTTTAGCAATACCCCCCGTAATAATGGTATCTTCTCTGCCAATAGCGATAAAACTCAGTCGCCTATCTCGCCTCGCGATGCCCTCGTCAACTTCCTCGATAACCACGACGTAGGCCGTTATCTCTACGATCGCAATGACGTCGGCGGCGTCGACTCCCTCAAAAATGCCCTATCCTTCCTCATTCTGCAGCGCGGTATCCCCTGCATCTACTACGGAACAGAACAAGGCTTCATGGGCGGAAATGACCCCGCTAACCGCGAAGATCTCTGGGACACTTCGGCTTCTATCTTCTCGAAGTTTACCGAGCTTAATTATACAAATCTCAAACCTTACGATACGAATAACCCCCTTTTCAAACATATCAAAAAGGTTATTCAAACTCGTAAAGCACATCGCGTGCTCAGCCGCGGTACAGTTTCAAATACCCTCCACAGCGGAAATGGCGCACCCGAAAGCATCTACGCTTTCACGCGTAGTTACAATGGACAATACGCTTACATTATTGTCAATACGCACGAAACACAGTCTCAGACTGTCAATTACAACGTCTCAGGCACTGAGGTCCTCAATGCAACGGACGGCGGTTGCCTGCTTACTGGAGGCTCCGTCATCGTCAAACCGATGACCACATGCGTCTACATCAAAGAATAATTTTTCTTTGTACTTTTTTAAGCGGCCTGATCGGGCCGCTTTTTTTATACCTTTTCGCCGTCTTCTCACCACGCTTCGCGTGGTTCAATACGACGGCGTCGCGTGCCGCTTCTCTCTCGGCTGCCTTACGTCAGCCGAGTTCAATACGCGCACGCACCTTTTATACACTCCATTAATCAGTGAATATTTAATTTCTCTTAAATGAAATTGATATATTCAATATCTAACTACTGTTACTCTTTTTATTCTATTTCTTATGATCCTCGCAATTATACAATCTATCCCCAATCATCCCCCTAAAGTTGTTCGAACAGACACTTTTGCTAAGTTTCAGCATGTTTGCGGTATGATCGAACAACAATCCTACCTCGCAGCTCACGCGGCTTGCCATGCAACCATGAATGGCTTCACAACCACCATCGTTGCTGACGCTGACATCCAAAACGATGCATCACTCCAATCGGCCCTCGAATTCATTTTTAACGCGGGCCCTTTTGATGCTCTTGTCATTCCTGGTCTAACAGATGCCACAAAACAAAAACATGTCTGCGATATCTGTACAGCCCACCTCACCGATTTTCAGTTCAAACTCTTTTTAGATCCAGAACGTAGCGATTCAACACAAAATATTATTATTAAACAACAGACGCTTCCGCGTTTTGCTTCGTACGCTTGGCCGTGGGTCGCAACGCTTACTCCCGGACGACGAAGCTCTGAAGTTCTCCCTCCAAGCACGCTTATCCCCGCTTTAGCACTGCATATCACTGATAAATTGCGAGGAGTTCACGAGCTTGATTCAATATCTGCGTCAGATTCTGAAATTTTAAACGATAACGGCGTTTTAGTGTTGGTCAAAAAAACAATGGATCGTCGTCCCGTAATCTCCATCAAATCAGCTTACGTCGCAGCGCCTAAGCAACAACTCAATCCAAATAGCTTCGTCGATGTTACACCGCCTAGCAAAGTTCAAAACGATGATCCTATTCAGGCACAAATTGATCAAAAAGAAGCAGCCATCGAAGCTATGCTCCTCGACCAAGTCAATGCACGCTGCGATTCTATCCTAAAACAAAACCCGCTCAATAATGAACGACTCTGGAAATCACTAGAACGCACAGCAACTGCCGTTTTGATGGATGCAAAAATGCGCGGTCTCATTAAAACTTACCACGTTCGCTGCGATGAAGAAACAGCTTCATGGGGAACGCCTACAACCCCTGTCGTAGAAATTCTCATCACTTTTGCAAAACGCGTTAAGCAACTCAAACTCGTATCGCGCAAAGATTAACGCCTACCTACTACAAAAAAAGCTCTCCATAAGGAGAGCTTTTTTTTATGACATAAACTAAAAAATGATAATTCATTCGTCACAACGACGCGGATCGCCATCTTTAAAGCGCGTCTGGTTTTCAGGGTCTATCAGCACGCGATCAAAGATGTCTTCAAGATGATCTGTCTGCAGAATATCAAAATACTCATTGAGTATTTCATGCATTGCTGTAATTGATCCAGTTTTGTATATTTTTTCTCTCATCTGCGTAGAATAAGCCAATCCACGTGTAAAATAACCAATAAAGCATTTAAACTTACCGAGTACACCAGGTTTAGACATTCCAGAGTTCTGCAGAATATCGATATAGTCATTCATCAATTTACATCGCTCGGCAAGTGACGGCTCAAAAACGGGTTGCCCAGAGAGATCTTGTTCGATCTGCTTCATAAGCCATGGATTACGAAGCATACCACGGCCGATCATGACGCCACACGCGCCTGATTCTTCAAGCGCCTTTCGCGCATCCTCACGCGTCAAAATATCGCCATTAATAACAACTGGAATGTGTAATTGCTCAACGACAGGTTTAACAAGATGCCATCGACTATGACCGCGATAAGCTTCTTCGCGTGTACGCGCATGAACCGCAACAAGCGACGCCCCCTCACTTTCTGCAATATGCGCTATCTCAACGACATTCATCGTCGGATTAGACCACCCCAAACGCATTTTAACCGTCATCGGAATACGGATCGCACTTTTTACAGCATGAAAGATTTCAGCACACAGAGCTGGTTCGCGCATTAAAGCAGAGCCCGCATTGCCGCTCACAACTTTTTTAGCTGGACAACCTAGGTTGAGATCAATGATCTGCGCCCCCCGTTCCTCGCACATCGCCGCAGCGCGTGCCAAATTCGCTGGAATACGCCCATAAATCTGTACCGACGAAGGCCCTTCCCCGGCATCACAAACCGTTTTTTCCCAAACGCGTTCCACGTCTCGCGTCAGTCCTTCACAGTTTACAAATTCCGTAACCGCAAGCCCACAACCGCCACAGCTTCGAATCATATGCCGAAACGTAAAATCGGTTATGCCTTCCATGGGCGCTAATATCGTTGCCGGATTGATTTCAATATTGTCTATTTTAAAACGAAATGCCATCATAATATCTTTAAACAAGAGCTATTTATAATAATCGATTCCCCCAAATCGCAATACTCTTTACAACAAAGTGTCCATGTTTTGCATTATTTTTGTTTAATTGGCAGCCGCTATCTGAGCTTAGCTCAGATACGCGTCATGCAAGTCGGCTTTAGTCCAGTCGCAGCTTTCGGCTGCGACTGCCTATACGCCGACTTTTTTAATATTTTTATCATTGAACAAATGATACGAACAATTATATAATATCAAACTATCAAGACCATTGCTTCATACAATCTATCTGCATCGCAATCTACTTTTACAATTCCTGTCTACAAGACAATTTATTCTTTCTTTTTCTTTTTTGGTTTAGGCTCAGGCAATTCATCAACCATAGCATTGAATAATCCACATAAATAATCGCTGCTGTCGATCTCATCAACACGAAGCATTGGCTTAGCACCCTCGTAAGGCAATGCGTAATTGGCTGTGCCCAAATAATCAATAGCAGACTGAACTGGTTTGACCAACAATCTATTATCGCACACATAACTAATAATCTTACCGCGATAATAAATAATAAACTCTCCCATCATATTACGAACTGTAATTTCTTTCAGTGGCGAAAGCTGTTCCAATATAAAATTCAAAAACTCCTTCGAAGAAGCCATTGTGCCTACAAATCCCTTAATTAAATAAACTCGCTATAAGCGAGTTAGTGGACGGCATATTCGCAAAGACAATAGCCGCGTGCTGAATGCGTCGATAGTGTTCATGAATTAATACATAAACGACTTCGAGCACAAAACAAATTCTCCACATAATACATAGCATATAAAGTAAACGGCCTCAAGCAAGCTAGAGTGTTCGGGAAAACTCCAATCGTTATTGAACACTTTCGGAATTTTCAGTTTAATCAATCAAGCGCTTACTGGTTTTGACAACTTGATTAAGTTGCAACACCTCATAAAGTTGGTCTGCCAATTGATCTGGAACAATAGTCATTTTCGTGTTAAACTTGCCTTTTGGAAGGACTTTTTAAGTCCGCTCTGAATGGTTGAAGAAAATTTGCCAATTAACTCATCCAAATGATCTAAATACAGTTTTTAGCAAAATTTAAACTAAGTTTTATACACTAAAACCAGTATCATTGAAGACACAACCGTCAAACAAATAGTTCTCAAAATTAGGAGTTGCTAGCCTGCCCTATGGCACGTTTTTCACGAAAGCGATTGTATGAGATCGTCACTGTTGCACGTACAAAAGATCGTGCGAGTAAATGCTATGACATTGTGCTTATGGGGTTTATCTTTTTAGGCATCATTCCGCTGGTCACGAAAATGACATCCCCTATTTTTACGGCGATCGATTACATCACGACTCTTGTTTTTTTGATCGACTATTTATTACGCTGGGTGACTGCTGATTATAAATTTAAAAAAGGATGGAAATCATTCCTTATCTATCCATTCTCATGGATGGCACTCTTTGATCTGATGTCGATTCTTCCGGCCATTACAGCTTTGAACAGTTCGTGGATGTTGCTAAAAACGGTTCGACTGATTCGTATATGCCGTGTCTTAAGAGTTTTTAAATCATTTCGATATTCAAAAAACATTAGATTTATCGTAAACGTTTTTAAATCTCAAAAAGATTCGTTGTTTGTCGTATCCTGGCTTGCAGTAGCTTATATATTCCTAGTATCCTTGGTTATGTTCAACGTCGAACCTTATAATTTCGACTCGTTTTTCGACGCACTCTACTGGGCGACGATTTCGCTTACGGGCATCGGCTACGGCGATCTTGTACCAGTTTCTTCCTTTGGGCGCTTTATCGTCATGCTGTCTTCGCTCTTCGGCCTGGCCCTCATTGCCCTTCCTGCTGGTATCGTGACAGCAGGTTATATGCATGAAATCGATGCCTCAAAACGAAAGAAGTTTGAAAAATCCAAAGATATAGATGAACAGGAAAATGCCAAAGCAGCAGACCCTTCGACTGCTGCTATAACAAAATATGTTACAATTTGTAATGACGTAGTTTCCGCTAAAACTGAAACACCTGACGATGCAAACACCTGAAATTTCAGTGTACAGTGCTGTCACTAGTCATTTTTACAATCAAACAAGGTCCAATTTACAAAATTGCAGTCTGAACAGCATCTAAGCGAATCGTATTAAATCTAAAGTTTTTGCTCGGTTGATCATACAAATAAATATGAATTTCTTTAAGTGTTGAGTTCAACTCTGGCACGTGAACTCTGTGGATGACTTCATAAGTCTTGTCTAGACACTCAGGCGCATCATTGCATCCCTCCGAACTGGGCACATTCTCAGTTGCTGCACAGAAAAGCGATTCTGTTGGTTTAGGAACACCACAACACAAATTTGAATCATCCTTTGGAAGTATAATATCTTTTTCGATAATATGCTCACCCGAAGCATCAACATACGAAAAAGCAAGTTTACCTTGCGTATCTTTTGCAAAGGTTCCACAAACCTCTGTGCCAATTTTTCCATTATAACTAAGCGTATTACCCTTTATAGTCAGGACATAATTATTGTAATTTTCAAAACCGTCAGCAGTGATCACAAGACTAGAAGTTGCAGAGGGATTTTTTTCGTCAAATTTCTCATCAAATGTACCAACGATATAAGTCCCCATAGCTGCCGAACTCAACCAGTGCTGGTCTTTCGTCACACGGCATTCTTGCGAGGGCGTCGTAATATTTTTTAATGAAAGTTTTGCATTAGAGCACAACATGGAATCAGAGCAATGCCCCGATTCTGCTGCAATTCCAGCCTGCATGATCGCGAGGCCCTCAGGTTTTCCGACGGAATAGCCTTTATCAGTCTTTAGCGCTTTAAAATCATCCCACACAGCGAGTTCAACAAGAGAATCATCACCTGGATTGACGGATGACGAGCCATTGGGAGAATATTTAATATGAGGATAGTAATTAATATTACATTCAGAATTATACATTCTCGGTTGGTACGGCGTAAAATCAAATTGCGAAGCATCCGCATCTTCGGCAATATCTTGATTTAATGAAGCTAAAACATCCTGAAGACAACGACTTAAATTTTCGTTTTCAGTATTATCAGACTGCGCTAAATTACAAAATATACCTTTTGTACCCGAATCTTTAACAGGATGCTGCAAATACACAACGCACACAGCATTGGAAGCTCCTTCTGCATCTTGCGAAATATCACGCGTCAAGTTCATCGTTGCAGTCGAATGATTGATAGATGCAACTTCTGAAGTTAAGCCTGTAATATTACTCCCTGTCATTACAATACCCGATCCCGTTCCTGCCGGAAAACACAAAATAGCGGCACTCACTTTTTTAAGCTCAGCTTCAACCGCCTCAGGATCATTGCGCGTAGCATTATCCATCGTTAGAGAATAATTGACCACGGCATAAGCTTGCTTAGCATTTTCATCGACTAAAAGACTGGCGAAGCAAGTGTCGAAGCCATTAATATCATCGGGTTGATCCGCAAAAACGCATTTCGTTGCGCCCGAGCCTTTAGAATAGCCCATACAAGTTTTGGCGCATCCAGGCCGGCCGCCGTCTTTATATGATCCAGGCTGCCAGCTTGAACAGGAAGCCTTTTCGTCAGCAAACACTGCCATTCTGTCGTTACCTGTACCGATATAATCGCATACTTCGCCCGCATCCAGCTGATTGTTGCCGCATGTCGAAGGCACAATCGTGCAAAAATCGCCGCCTCCGCTATAATCCGTTCCTCCGATCTCGCTACTACATTTTGTATGACGCCCCTGGTCAATACAATCTTGCGTCGTCGAACATCTAACCGAACAATAGTTCGTTTTTGCAGCCGATACATCGGAACCACGATCACTGAGATGAACACAAGATTCTTCGATCGTACAATCTAGATCTGCCATGCAATTGCGCGTTTCGTGAATCGAAACGCACTGATGAAGCGCAGCCACACACCCACGCCCAACGCCACAATCTTCGGAAGTGTTACATTCCGAAGCAGCTGACGAATGATCGTTAGAATCGTCAGAATCTGAAGACTGGCAACCAAAAGCAAAAAGCGCTGCAGCCATAAGACTGATACATAAATAATAGCGTTGTGACATATAGACTCCCAAGACTTCGGCCTTTACAGGCGAATCGATACAGCATCAGCCATATAACAGATTGCATCGCCTCCGACAAACACACCAATATTCTAATCGATAATTCTGAGCTATGCCTAAAACCTCAAAAGTGGTAGAAGCGGCGGTCATTTTGAGGCCTAGTCGCAATCGCTTTAGGCTGCTTTTTTATCGGTCACAGAGCGTCATGCTTTTGATGCCGTCTTTACTTAAACAAGGATAACAACAATGCGCTATTCGCAAGCACTCATTCCTACTCGCAAAGAAAACCCCGTCGACGCAGAGCTGCCCAGCCATCGTCTCATGATGCGCGCTGGCTACATTGAACAGCTCACAGCCGGTATTTACACGCTCATGCCTTTGGCCTGGCGTTCTGTTCAAAAAATTGAAGCCATCGTCCGCGAAGAACTCAACGCAGCCGGTGCTCAAGAACTTTTGCTTCCGATGGTCCAGCCTGCAGAAATCTGGCAGCTCTCCGGCCGTTGGGACCATTATGGCAAAGAACTTCTCCGCTTCCAAGACCGCAAAAATCAAGACTACTGCCTTAGCCCCACACACGAAGAAGGCATCACTGACCTCGCTAAACGTCATATCCGCTCCTATCGCAGTATGCCGATCAACCTCTATCAAATCCAGGTCAAATTCCGCGATGAAGTTCGTCCCCGCGGCGGTCTTATGCGCGGCCGTGAATTCATGATGAAAGACGGCTACTCTTTCGACGTTGATTACGACAATGCCGAAAAAGCTTACAAAAAAATGTACGACGCCTATACGCGCATTTTCAAACGTTGTGGTCTTGATTTCCGCGCAGTAGAAGCCGACTCTGGCAACATCGGTGGCTCCCATTCTCACGAATTCCAAGTTCTCGCGCAGACAGGTGAAGACCGCATTCTCTCCTGCCCCAAATGCGGATACGCTGCCAACGAAGAAAAAGCCGAAGTTAAACGCGCCATTAACGTCACTGCATTTGCTCCCAACGCCGATACACCCGCCAAAGAAGAAGTTGCCACGGGCTCTGCTCACTCCATTGACGAAGTCGCTGCATTCCTTAAGATGGACGCCAATCAGTCTATCAAAACGCTCGTTTACCTCGCTGATGGCAAACCTGTTGTCATCCTCATGCGTGGAAACGACAACCTTAACGAAATTAAACTAACGCGCGTTCTTAACTGCGAAACACTTGTTATGGCTTCCGACAATGCCATCGAAGAGGTCATGGGTTCCAAGCCCGGCGCACTCGGCCCCTGCGGATGCGACCTCCCCATTTACGCTGATCTCTCCGTTGCGATGATGCACGACTGCGTCTGCGGTGCAAACCACACAGATCACCACTTCATTCACGTCGAACCCGGCCGTGACTTCAACGTCAAAGCCATCGAAGACCTCGTCCTCGCGCAGGAAGGTGATCCCTGCCCACACTGTGGCGAAAAACTCCAAGCTTTCAAAGGTATCGAAGTTGGACACGTTTTCCTCCTCGGTACCAAATATAGCGTCCCCATGGGTGCCACCTACCTCGATGAAAAAGGCGACTCCCACCCCTGCGTCATGGGTTGCTACGGCATCGGCATCACACGTGTACTCGCGGCTGCCATCGAACAGTACAACGATGAAAACGGCATCAACCTTCCTGCCGCCATCGCCCCCTACCACGTCATCCTCGCGCCTCTCCAACTCAAGAGCGAAACTGTTCTCAATACAACAGAAAAAATTTACGAAGATCTCCAAAAAGCCGGCATCGAAGTCCTGTACGACGACCGTGATATCCGCCCCGGCGTCAAATTCAAAGACGACGATCTCATCGGCGTCCCCTACCGCATTACCATTGGTGAGAAAAACCTCGCGAACGGAAAAGTGGAATTCAAACATCGTACAGAAAAAGATGCTCAACTCGTCGATGTCAACGATATCGTCGCTCACGTTAAATCCGTGATTGATGCCGATATCGCTAAATGTAACGGCTAATTCTTAGCAATTATAACGGTGCAGACGTCGTTTCTGCACCGTTTTTTTGTTTTTATGCGTTCATACTATATAATAATTTTTATTATATAATATATTTTAACAATAATTATTTTTCACCTCTGTCAACGCAGAGTTTTTGAATAGAGCACCATGGCCTTTAATCGCAACAACCGTCCTGGCAAACCCCAATCCAAATCAGACCGTTCAACGAACGCAGCACGCCCCGCACGCGCTTCAAAAGACGAACGCTCCGCTCGCACTGATCGCCCATCGCGAGATGGGCGCCCACAAAGAGACTTCCGCCGCGAATCCCCCGAGGCTGAAACCGAAAAATTCTTCGTCTGTGGTGTCCATCCCATCGAAGAAACGCTCGATGTCGTCCCCGCTTCAATCCTAGGCGAAGCTCGGCTCTTCATTGCTGATACACGCTCATTTACAGACATTCAGCCGCTTCTTAAACGCGCCGAATACAAACACGTTCGAACCGTTTCATGCACGATGGATGCGCTCGATCTACGTGCCGGAGAAACACGTCATCAAGGCGTCTTGCTTGAGATTCCATCTTTCCCCTATGCTGACATCGACGATGTTCTCGAAAAAACAGATTCAAAACAACCGATGATCGTCGTCCTCGATCAAATCCAGGATCCGCACAATCTCGGTGCCATTATTCGAAGTGCCGCTGCATTCGGGGCAACCGCTGTCGTCATTGCCAAAGATCGAGCCGCTCAAATGACACCGACGGCGCTCAAAACCAGTGCCGGTCAAGCATGGCGCGTTCCTGTCTGCCGCGTCACAAATATTGCCCAAACGCTACGTGGCCTTAAAGACGCTGGTTTTGTTGTGTTCGGCGCCGACATCGAAGGCGATCCGCTTCCTTCGATTCGCTTCGACCAACCATGCGTCATCGTCATGGGCAGCGAAGGTGACGGCATGCGCCGCTTAACACGCACACTTTGCGATCAGTTCGCACGCATCGAAATGAATCCAGCCGTTGAATCGCTAAATGTCAGTGTTGCAGCCGCAATCTTTTTATACCAAGCTTCTCTCGTTCGAGCTCAATAAACTCGCTTCATTAAAAGGGGGAAGCCTCCCCCTGAGCGGCTATTTGCTCACGCAAATACGCCGCTACCCCCTCTGCCTGCGGCGCAGTATAAGTACATCTCTGATGATAAATTGAATCAAAATTTTACAAGCCATAACCGTTTTAAACGAGCACTCGTATGCCGTTGATTCTCCTTACATCGTCATCAAAGCATACCACCCAAATAGCTTGTTTATGCTATTCTTACCTCTCTAAACCATTTCTTTGCAGCAAAACACGCCTCTCTTTACTTTTATTATAGCCATACCTATACTCAATGCGACAGGATGTGACTGTCAACAAAGCATTATTGTTCAGCAGATGACTGTTTCACTTAAGGTGTTCTTATGAGATTATTTCCTATTATTACCGTATGCATCACCGCATTAACAGGCTGTACTTTGACGGAACCGATTCAAATCGATCTAGGCACTGAATGCGGTAGCAGTATTGCCCGTATCGAACTCTCGAGCGGCAAATCGTGCTACAAAATCGATTCTGATAGCGATGCTGATCCTTGTCCAGACTGTTCTACAGAAGACAAAAACAGCTGCAACTCATTTCTCAAAAGTGGCGTTTTCGAATATAATCGATGCCCCCATGAACTTTCTTGCGTCATTGACACCCAGACGGATGATCTCATCTGCAAACACACAGGTTTTGCCGACGCATGTGATAGCAGCATGGGCTTCTTGTGCAGTGGAATAAATCCGGCTAATGCACAAAATACGTCTAAATGCGTTTCTAACTGCTCAAAATGTGAAGCCTGGGAAGCCTGCTATACAGTCGTCGCGACCGAAACAGAAGCTATAACCAATGCACAATGTGATATCGGCCAAAAGAAATGTGACGACAAGGAACTAATGCTTTGCGCCGGTGGTGATTGGACGCATTACAAAACCTGCACATTAGGCTGTGATGAAGTTGAGGCTAAGTGTATTGCTCCGTGCGAAGAAAACAAACTAAGATGCGAAGGTAATACCGTTCAAATCTGCATGAATGAACTGTGGAAAGACGGTGCTACTTGCGATAACGGATGTGAGAATGGCGCGTGCATTCAAATAGACGACTCACCCAAATGTACAGAATCAACCACACGCTGCAGCGAAACAGATTCTAATATTGTACAAATTTGTAAAAATAATACTTGGCTCAATTATGATGAATGCCCCAATGGCTGTGAAGAAGGCGAATGCAAAGCGCTCGAATTAGGCCAACCATGCTCCGAAAAAGATTATCAACAAAAGTGTTTTAACAAAGGTGCAAATGCACTTATTTGTCGCAATCAAGCTATCACACAAATTCGATGTGCCAATCGTGACTGCAACGAAACAGAATCGGGTACCGTAAACTGCTCAGAAAACTGTACAGCTCAGACCCCCTACGAATGCGCTCCTGCCTGTAGTCCAGATCTTTCTGCTGGGTATTATTATTCTGACGGCAAAACAATCACAATTTCTTGCCCCAATCACGACTGTGCCGTCGTCGATGAATATGTTAGCTGCAACAATGGCGCTTACTGCAACGCTCAAACGCCTTCCAAATCAAGCTGCGTTCCCCATTGCTCTGATGATAAAAAAACGGGCTATTACATGAGCAATGCAGGGTTACTTCATACGTTGTCTTGTCCTAACGCAGACTGTAACAAAGTTGGCTCCTATTTATACTGTGGCAAACAGGAAGAATGTGACCGTAATACTTATGTTCCTACCTGCAGCGAAACTAAAAGCAATCAAGGTAAGTACTGCTCAAGTGATGGAATTGTAAAGACATGGACCTGCTACCCTGGAACGTGCGCCATCAAAACGGATGGTACTTGTGAGGGTTCTGCGAAATGTGTACGTGGCACTTATAATACAGTCGATTATCCAATGGGATTTGTAGACTGTGTCGATAATCCTGACGTTCCAAATCCTGACGCTTGCGATATCAATTCTTCTCCCATGAAATGTGAGAATAACAGCATTTATGCATGTGGTAACAAAGGATATTACAAATACAACACATGCCCGACAGGATACCAATGTGTCGTTAAAGACAACGATTTCGCCGATTGCTTCCCTGACGCAGCGATGCAGCCGTGTGATGAGTCTTCTCCCGCCATTTGTGACAAAGAAAACCTCTATGTCTGCAGTTCCAAAACTAAAACCTATTATCAAGCCAATACTTGCCAATCACCTTATTCATGTCAAGTAAACGGTCGTGGTTATGGCGAATGTATCCCACAAGCCCTTATTGGACAATGCAAACCAAATGCAGATCATGCCTATTGCGATGGCCAAAATATGTACGTCTGTATGAAAGATGACACGTATAAAGATTCTATTCCGCTTTATACACATCTCAAAACCTGCTCGAAAGCCGAACCTTGTCATGTCACAGAAAATGGCCACGCTCTATGTTTACCCAAAGAAATCGCAGAAACCTGCGACACGGGTAAAGAAGTCTGCTATGAAAATCACGGCTTAAAGTGTATGAACGGAGAGATTCAAGACACAAAGACTTGTGCTGATGGCTATCGCTGCGTTGTTGGCGAATCCAATTATGCTTACTGCGTTCCCCAGGAAATCGCTCATAAATGTGATTCAAAAACTTCGCCTGCTTATTGTTATAACGACAGTTTATACATCTGTGGTCAAGACGGTAATTACTTTTTCAGCTCCAGTTGTAATAATTGCTATGTTGACTCCAATGGCTACGGTCAATGTGTATCCAAGACATTTCCTAAATCATGTAAAGCGGGAGATCCTGCATTTTGCGAAGGGAAAAAATTGTTCGTCTGCGGTGCTAAAGACAACAAATATTATTACAAAGAAACCTGTTCTAACAAATGTACCGTTGGCACGGATGGCTTTGGTAAATGCACCTAAATTTCACTAAATCTTATAAATAAAAGGCGGCAACAACATGCCGCCTTTTTTTTGTATCGTTCACAGAACAAAATTAAGCATAAAAATGATTTACATCTACAATGATGTTCATTGCGTTGCTGTGATGAATTTTTATGGAACAGCAATGTTCAATAAATGTCGTTTGTTGCGTTAGGTTAAAATAGTATTACTTAACAACACAGTTATTATAGAACACACTTCGTAACGCAAGGGGCGTTGCGGGGCTCCCCCGCAGAAGGGGGAGCGGCGTATTGCGAGCAACGCGCGCAATAGCCGCGTGGGGGGAGACTTCCCCCTCACCATTTTTTTATATCAAACATAATAGAATATACAAAAAAAGCGGCAAATGTATGAACATCTACCGCTTAATTTTGAATAAATTATAATCGATGGTTAATTAACATCGATGGTTGCATTTTTGGCGTCCCCCGCAACTGCTGCAGGTTTGAAGTCAAGTTTAGCAGCGACGCGGCGGCAATAGAAGCTCTGAATCATCGAAATAATGGAGCTAACGATCATATAGAGGCAGAGACCGGACGGGAGGAAGAGCATCATAACACCGAAGATAATAGGCATTAAGAGCATCATCACGCGCTGTTGCATATTCTGAGATGATGTCGAAGTCAAAAGCTGCTGCGATACGAGGAGAACGACGGAGAGAATGGGGAGTACGAAGTATGGATCTGGAGAAGAAAGGTCGACAATCCAGAAATAGAATGGAGCATTGTAAAGTCCGCCAGTAACGAAAATGCAGCGATACAAAGCGAAGAAGACAGGCATCTGAATGAGGAGGGGCAAACAGCCAGCAGCAGGATTAACGTTATACTGTTTATAAAGTTTCATCGTTTCTTCTGCTAATTTTTGCTGATTATCTTTATACTTTTTCTGAATTTCCTGCATGAGCGGGCTTATTTTAGACATATTAAGCATGCTCATTTGGCTCTTATAAGCGAGTGGGAGGAGACAGATGCGGACGATAAGCGTGAGGAGGATAATTGCCAAGCCCCAGTTGCCCGTGAAATTTTTGAAAAACGCGAGGACATAGGCCATAGGCTTTGCCAAGAACTCCATCATGCCGTAATCAATAATTTTCGGCAGATCGTGTCCAAAGGGCTCAAGGTACTCGCTTTCTTTTGGCCCCATAAAGATATCAAAATCGAGCTTAAGTTCGGAATTGGGGCTTATCATAACAGGCGTTTTTTGCGTACTTTTTAGGAGCACGCCATCATTAGAGATCGTGCACGAAGACGCCTGAGGGTTATGCATAGCAATGGCAAAGTAGGACTCGTCAACGGCAGTCCAACCCAAATCCTTTTTGTAAGACTCTTCTTCCTCTTTATCCGTAGCATCGAGGTACTTCATTTTGCCTTCGGTCGAGCATTTAGCTGCAACGAAAGAGCCAGCGCGAACGAGACTAGGTTCTTCGCCTTCGATTTGTTTGATATAGAGCGACGAAGAAAGCTCATCGGAAATAGGGCTATCCGAGTTGTTAATCAGCTTGATCTCTTCATGAAGGATATACGGCATATCCGTTGTAGAGAAAGTTTTTTCTACAGCGAGCGAATTATCGGGCAAAGCATATCGAAGCGTAACTTTTTTCGTATCGTTAGCGTCGCTGATAATTTGGAAAGACGTCTCTTTGTCGATTCGGAAATAAGGGAGCGTCATTTCGAAGGGGAGGATACCGCCGAAATCAGGGTTTGCCGGTTTTTGTGAACGGATATAATCGCCGTTTTCACCATGTTTAGAGTAGCGATCGGGATCTTTAATATAAAACTCCGAAGCACGACCACCGCCAGCATTGGTAAAGACGACCTTGTACTCATTTGTTTCGAGGGTACGATTTTCGACTTTATAAGCGACGGTCGTTTTAAGCTGAGCGGCCTCTTGAGCAGGCGTTTCTGCTTGTTGAGTCTGTTGAGAATTATTGGAGTTTTTTTGTTGATTTGAGCCAGTAATATAAGGCCACGCAACAAAGCCAATGACGAGCAGCATAAGGAACAAAATGAAGCCGCCGCCACCTCCTTTGCCATCAGATTGAGAATATTGAGGTTGTAAATATTGAGCCATTGTTAAGATCAGTAAATCGTTGAGTGACGCATGAACGTCAAGAGTTATTATTTTTGCGCATCAGCGAAAAGCAGTGCGATTAAAAGCAAGTTAGAAGCATCAATAAGCGCATCGAGTAAGTGTGAATCACAGTAGCAAAGTCTAAACTCCCTCCCGGCACTAAGGCACAGGATCATAGCCCCCCGGGTGGAATGGGTGACAGCGCAAGATGCGTTTAAAAGCGAGCCAACCGCCACGGAGCGGCCCATATTTGAGGATTGCTTGCCGAGCGTATTCACTACAAGTTGGTCTATATCGGCAATTAGCTCCTAAGTGTGGAGAAATTGCGATTTGATAAAACCTGATGAGCGCAATAAAAATGGTTTGGAGGCATTTAAGGAATGCCCGTCCAACGCTAACAGGTAAAAGGACTTTCTGTCTATGCCCAAGGTTTAAACGACCTTCATCGGGAAGATTGTGCTGATGGTTGGGCATTTTCGACAGAAGCCTTAAAAGGGCCCACAAAGGGGAATGATTTCAAATTAAAGCGAGCTGGAAACGGTTATTTGCGATTGAACTGTTTCACAGCGCGCTCAAGGAGAGCTAGAACGTCTTGAGAAATGAGTTTAAACGAAGCCTCAGCCGCATTAGGCTTAGCGATAAGGACGAAATCGCAACCTACAGGAGGTTTATGATGACGAAGGATATCGCGGAGCTGACGTTTTAACTTATTCCGCACGACGGCGTTTCCAACGCGTTTTGAAACAGTGATACCGAAGCGTGGGTATAAAATTGAAGAAGGCGTGAAGATCATAAGAATGAACTTCCCGCCTAATCTTCTTCCTTTATTCTGCACGCGGCAGAACTGGGAATGTTTTCGCAGTCGCTCTGTTTTTCCCCAACCGAAACCAGGTCGAGGAAGGGATAGAACTTTCACGCGGCTGCCCCTAATCACTAAAAATTAGTGTTTTGCAGGGACAGAGGGAACGAGTCTTTTACGACCTTTCTGACGACGACGATTGAGGACATCGCGACCCTGAGCTGTTGCCATACGGGTACGGAAACCGTGTGTGTGAGCGCGTTTAATTTTGCTGGGCTGATACGTGCGTTTCATCTTGGTTTACTCCAATTTATGAGAAAACAATGTACTTCTGCAAAGGGAGCACACTGCAAATGGTTAGTAACTCGCCTTCAAAAGGGCGCGTTTATTTGGCCTAATTATAATTAAAAGTCAAGTAGTTTCTCGGATTGAGAACACAAAACTCCCCAATTTGAGATTGGGGATTGAAGGTTGACACTTGACGATGATTTCTTACATGAGGCCGGGGATTGAGAAGCCACCGGTTGCTTTGTTCATTTCATAGTTCGTCATTTCACGAACGTTGTTCAGGGCTGTATTCACGGCGCTGATGATGAGGTTTTCGAGAAGCTCGGGGTTTTCGCTAGAAACAACGGATTTGTCGATGTTGAGCGCGATGAGTTCACGGTTGCCATTCACAACAGCCGTAACTTTGCCGTCACCTGCGGAGGCTTCGACAACTTTAGATTTCATTTCATCTTCAAGACGACCGAGACGGCCCTGAAGACGCTGAGCCTGGGAAAGAATCTGATTCAAACTCGTGTTGGTGTTAGCTTTTTTCATGAAATATCCTGTCACTGTTAAATGAGAAATGAGCCGAACTCGGCTCGAGTTGAAATTGCTTGAGTACCGCTAAAAATAGCGAGCTGTTTCTCAATTGTTCTTTTTCTGATTCTTCGCGAGACAAGAGCTCGCGTGCGACCTCTGCCGCCAGGGTTGACGATTCATCAGCATTCGCCTCAAAAACGACTTGTAAGTTTACACTCCAATTAAACTGTTGTCGAATTTCAGACGTTAACTGAGCTTCAAATCTTTTCGAAAAGATCCCCTGAAAAGCCTCGCTCATGACTAAAACAAGCTTTGTATGCGTAAATTCACGTACCACAGCATGTTCAGCCATCGTTAGAAGCGGCGGTCTCAAACACGACACGAGGAACTTCCAACGCGCATGCTGAGCTGCTGCCCCATCTAAAAGCGGAGGTCTTTTAAGACCATCCGTTAAAACTGCAACATTTTTTTGACTTCTAACAACAATTCCTGTGCTTCCACCACCAACATCGTCCTCGTCACTGTCCTCATCCGCATCCGGATCAATGCTAAAATCCGTTTCGCGAATCGCCGCCATCATGTCATCCGAAATCTCTTCTTCTGCTTCCGAATACATACTTTGAAGCATCGAATCATCCAGAGGATCCATAACATTTTGCGGTTCTGTTGCTCCCCCTCGCGAGGCTCGCTGGTCAGCTGGCTTTGTTGCTTCCGCTACACTTGCCTTTGTCGTTGACGACGCTGGTATCGCTTGGGGATTAGGACGCGCTTTTGACACATCTTGTTTAGAAGCAGTAACGGACAACTTTGACTCGATTTGTTGGGTTGAAGATCGAGTTTCAGGAATCGATGCTGTCTTTGGAACGGCGTTCATTTGCACTGCAGGCGCCGCCGCTACGACTGCATTCGTTTTTTTTTCTGTCTGACCTAAATCTGCTGTCCCACCCATGCCCTGCGAAGCTAAAAACGCCTGCGCTCGTGCCAGCGCATCTGGTGGAATGGCATTCCCTGAAGACAAAACCTGAGCCATCATGTCAAGACGACGCAAAATCGCATCAAGCGGCACCACCGTCTCTACTTGACACATTTTGATCGCAGTCATCTCAAGCAAAAGCCGAGGACTCAAATTTTTTGTGATCTTATCTGCAGCTTCGTACCAAATGCTGAACAATCTTTGAAGCCTGTCAATCGAGGTTCCACTAAGATTTTCATCCAGCATCTTTTTTTCTGCTTCACTCAATTCGCCTGTCACACTGGTACTGCGACTTGCCAAATAGACCGTCGTATCGCGTATCAATGCCAAGACTTCTGAGGCAAATTTGTTGAGATCTTGTCCGTAACGATCCACTTTATGAATCAGTTCAAGCGCTTGAGAAACATCCTTTGAAAGAATGGCACACAAAAATCGCATGAGCGTCTCACGACTCGCTACCCCAAGCACTTCTGCCGCACATTCCTCGCTGATGGGCGGCTTAGCAAAGGCTATGATCTGATCCATGGCACTCAGCGAATCGCGTACACCGCCGCGAGCATTGCGTGCAACAAGTCTTAATGCCGCCTCATTGATTTCGATCGATTCTTCTTGCGCAATTCGCCCGAGATGCCCAACAAGCTCTTCAACCTGAACGCGCTTAAAATCGTAACGCTGACAACGACTGATAATGGTCGCCGGAAGCTTTTGAGGATCGGTCGTCGCCAAAATGAAAACGACCCCTGCCGGAGGCTCTTCGAGCGTCTTTAATAACGCATTAAATGCCCCAATCGAAAGCATGTGCACTTCGTCGATGATGTAAATCTTATAACGACTCTGTGTCGCTCCGTATCTTACAGCTTCGAGAATCTCACGGATCTGATCAACACCGTTATTCGATGCCGCATCTAGCTCAAACACATCCATTGCGTGAGAATCCGTGATTTCTTCACATCGTGCACAGGCATTACAAGGCTCAACTTCGTTCGGTGACGACCAGTTAAACTTTTTCGCTGCTTCATCGTAATGCGCATGCTCGCAATTCAACGCTTTCGCAAAAATACGAGCAGACGTCGTTTTGCCAACCCCTCGAGAGCCTGTAAATAAATAAGCATGCCCTATTCTATTTTGACAAATCGCATTCTGCAATGTCTGCGCAATGTGCTGCTGACCAATGAGATCAGAGAACTTTTGCGGGCGATATTTTCGGGCTAAAACTTTGTAATTGGCCATGAATCTAGCTTTATAGAAATTTCTGATG
Organism: Myxococcota bacterium; assembly: GCA_045599585.1. GTDB lineage: Bacteria > Myxococcota_A > Bradymonadia > UBA4248 > UBA4248 > RGIG464. Next base: position 17,996 of record JAZRWH010000188.1, on the reverse strand, counting down.
CTTGCATTTTGGTGAGGGGGAAGTCTCCCCCTGAGCGGCTATTTGCTTTGCAAATACGCCGCTACCCTCTCTGCCTGCGGCGCCAAAACGCAATGTTGCAAACAAATCAGATACAGCGCTTAAAGCACTAACCGTACTATTCCATATTTAGCTGCGAAAAGGGACAAAAAAAGCCGCCCAAAGGCGGCTTTTATCGTTTTACGTCAGATTACTTGACTTCGATGTTATCGATGATGAGGTTGGCACCTTCCATACCCCAAGCGTAGATATAGACTTCACTTGCACCCGTGATATCGCCAGAAGCAACCTTCCAATCGCCTTTTGCTGCATGGAAATCGGCAACAACTTTCGTATCATTGGCAACGACGACCATGTGGCCCGTGTCTTCCGTCTTACCGGTTGTGGCCGTGATCGAAATCGTGCTGGCACCATCCAAACCACTGATGACGAGGTAAGAGTTATCGCTGTACGAAGCTGGTTCAGTTTTTACCCAGTTGTTCTCAGCATTTCCGCCTTTACCACCAATAACAAGTGCATGCACAACACCGGAAGCTTGGCTGCCGCCTTTTTTAACATCAAAAGCTGCCCCATCCTGTGCAACAAAGCGAAGACTTGCAGAAGTCAAGCTACCCGCAGAAGGAGCCATACCAGCTTCACCTTTAATGACCTCGTCCATGTTGGAAGCACTGAAGTCATTCCAAATCGCAAGCGTTCCATCCGATGCTGCGACCGTGTAGCTAACCGTGGAACCCTCAAACTCAGTAACTGCACCGCTGGCTTTTGCGGGCGAGCCATTCTCGAGCGGGCAAATGACAGCACCATTGTTGCCAGCTTTCACTGCAACATAGCAAACGTAGCTACCGGCTGCTTTGCCAGAAAGATCAAGTTCAACAGCTGCGCTACCAGAAGCAGCATCGACAGCAGCATTCATAGCGCCAATGACATCGGCATTAACAGAGGCGGCTGCACCACCACATACGATCACGGCTTTAACACCAGAATCTGACGTGCTGTTACCCATGGTGTAAGAAACGGTTGCATGTGCAACATGGTTTGCATCGATCGAAAGATTGGAACCGCAGGATAGAATGCCGTTTACGCCTTCTCCAGCAACGACTTCCGCTTCTTCTGTCGTCTGACAGCTACCTTTTGCAGGAGCTTTGCAGTTGATTGCACAACCAGGTTTGCCGCCATCAACCCACGTTTTGTCTTTGTCCGTCGCGGAGTTATCGCCGTAGTAGCTGCAAGTCCATGCTTCGGGAATCAAATCGTCAGCAGTACCTTTCGATTTATCAGCGCCGATATCACAAACTTCACCTTCATCAATCACACCATTGCCGCAAAGTGAGCAGAAACCGGCGACACAAACTTCACCAGCATCTGCCTTACAGGCTGAATCAGAGGTACATGCAACTTTGTCGCCCTGTTCGTTGCCGCCTTGTTCGTTGCCGCCACCCTGTTCGTTGCCACCTTGTTCGTTGCCACCGCCTTGTTCGTTGCCACCCTGTTGGGTTTTATTGTCATCTTTTTTATCGTCGTCATCATCACAGGCGACAATACCAACGCTAAGACCCATTGCGAAAAGTGCAGAAATAAGAATGCTCTTGTTCAGTTTCATGTCCATAACTCCTTATATTTAAGACACAGGCAAATGGTTCGAATTCGCCGATCCAATTCGCTTCATCGGGGCGCCTTTTAGACGTCAAAATTGTTTTTCGCAACTTTTAGCTATAAAAAATGCGACAAAAGTTAAAACTAAGTAAATTTTAGACGCAATGTAGGTGTATAAACCACTTTATATACAAAAATTGAAACATTCTACTATTAGAATTAAATTTCATTTTAAGCATTGCGATAACTAGAATATTCACTTCAACACGAACTTCTCGCGTAAACAATGAATTTTTCTTTAAGCGCCGCAGGCTAGAGGGGGTAGCGACGTATTGCCAAAGCAAAAGTGGCAACTTTTGCTTTGGCAATAGACGCTCAGGGGGACACCTCCCCCTCCACAGAAAACCTAATAACGACTGTCTGCATCGTGAGCTAAGTTTTGGAACAATGTATATTCGCCCCACCATTTGAGTTTTACGGTTCCAGTAGAACCGCTACGCTGCTTGGCTACAATCACTTCAGAAATGCCTTTATCTGGAGAATCTTTATTGTAATAGTCATCGCGATAGATGAACATAATCGTGTCGGCATCCTGTTCGATAGCGCCTGATTCACGAAGATCAGACAGCATCGGGCGCTTGTCTTCTCGTTGCTCAACCCCTCGATTGAGCTGAGCGAGTGCGATGATCGGAATGCGCAATTCTTTCGAAAGGCCTTTGAGGGTACGGCTAATTTCAGAGATCTCCTGCTCTCGGGAGTTTGGATTTGAAACGCTGCCGTGCATGAGCTGAAGGTAGTCGATGATGATTAAACTGATATTTTGCTCCTCTCTCAGACGGCGTGCCTTAGCCGAAAAGCGCGTAATGTCGAGACCAGGCGTTTCGTCGACAAAAATACTGGCACTATTGAGCGCATTAAAAGTCACAAGAAGTTTGTTCCATTCATCCCGATTAAAATTTCCGCGTCGCAGGTTATCGCCCTTTATTTGCGCGCGTGAACTCAGGATACGACTACCCAACTCTTCTTTGGTCATTTCGAGCGAAAAGAAAGCTGCAGGCGAATTGTTATCGACTGCTGCATTCGTTAAAAAATTGAGCGCTAAGGCGGTTTTACCCATTGCAGGACGCGCTGCAACGATCGTCAAAGTACCGGGTCTAAAGCCAGCAATCTTGGCATCCAGATCAACAAAACCGGAACTTACGCCAGGAACAAGCGCACCACGGTCATTGAGTTCTTCGAGTTGACCGATCGTAGACGTTAAAACTTCTTTAAGCGAGTAGTAAGGTCGACGCGCATCACGCAACGTCAAATCGAAAACGTCTTTGTTGAGCTTGGCAATAAATCCAGTCACATCCTCCATGGGAAGCATGGACTTCATTTTAGCGGCATCAGCAATCTCGATGACACGGCGCTTTAACGACTCTTCGCGAATAAGTTCTGCATAATGACGAACGTTAACAGCAGAAGGAAGGCGCGATTCTAGCTCCATCAAATAGGAAGTACTACCTGCATCTTCGAAAAGCTTAAACTGGCCAATCTGGGCTGTAAGCGTTGCAATATCGATCGATTGATGGGCAGCGCTCAACTGCATCATCGCCTTGTATATCGTTCGATTCAGCTCGTTATAGAAATCCTCGGGCACGAGAATCTCCGTCGCTTGATCCAACGTTGAGTTGTCGATTAGCACACAACCCAAAAAGTATTTTTCAGCCTCATTGTTGTAAGGAATGCGTGCCGTAGCTTCGGGCTGCGCATTATGATTTTTTGCCATACTAAAACTCCGACTGAATCAGCGACGTTGTGAGCGTATACATTTCACCCGGCTGTATGTACTCCAAAGTTGTCCTGAACGAATGATACCCTTCATGACGTATTTCGACGCGTTTCGTTCCAGCCGTAATTTTAAGCGGCGTTTCAGCCGTCGTTGTACCTGTTCCAGCGAGTTCGTCATCGATGTAAATAAGCGAATCGGAAGGAGTAACAACGACGTAGAGGTCAAACATAGCCTCAGATTGGCGAACTTGAACGACGCTCGATGCACAGGACGTCCCGAATAATCCTAAAGACAGCACCCCCAAACACAACCATTTTTTCATTTTATGCTCCGAATTATTTGAATTATTGTTTACTATTTTAAAATTTTTGCCTAAACAATAAGTGAAATTTGTTCATGTAATTTAACATGCAACTTTTCATCGCACAACCACATTTTACGGAATTTTAGCCGAAAGTGAAATGAACAGATCAAGCAAAGTCGTACGCAAAGCAAGCATCAAAGTTGCAAAAATACAGCTCAGCAAATCATTTATAAGGTATAAGGATCTATAGATGGTATTGAGGAAGCCCTCACACATCAGATCCCAATCAAACTGCCTGCTTAATCTTTACGGGAGGACAAATGCTGGAATCAATTAAGTACACTGCATATTCTTTAGATACGCTTCCTGAAGCTGCCCAAAAGCCGCTGATGCCCGAAACGCCTGCGCCACTCAAACTCATGGCGGCCAAAGGCCTTCTGCCGCTTCAACCTGCTCAAACGCTGGTCGTGTGGTTTCAGCTTGCCTTATCAGGAGATGAATCGATCGTAAAAACAGTCCAAGAGACTGTCGCATCATTTGACGAACACACCTTGGTCGATCTAGCCAAAAGCGCGTTGGACGCCCAGCTTCTGGACTGGCTGGTTAAAACGGCGCGCAAACCTTCCGTTACCGAAGCAATCATCCTAAATGACGCTGTTTCGGATGCTACCATTATGGATCTCGCTGCAGTCGCCTCCAAAGATCTAGCAGACCTAATCGCGAACAACCACACCCGTTTGCTTCGATCACCAGAAATCATCGAAAAGCTCTATTCCAATGCCTCGGTACGCATGGCGACAATCGACCGAATCCTCACGCTGGCCAAAGAAAACAACGTCGAACTATCTGGCATGAAAGCCCTGCAAGATGCAATCAACAGCGCAGAACTCCAAGACGACACGCCCGGCATGAGTGACGAAGAATTCGAACAAATCCTGGCCCAGTCGGCCCAAGAAAGCGCCAAAGAGGAAGAAGAGGCCAAAAAAGAAGAAGCTGCACCGCTGCATACCCCACGCCCAGCCCAAGCAGATCCCGAGATCGACGAAAAAACAGGCAAAAAGCTTACGCATCAACAGCTTGTTGACCGCATGAATGCACCTCAACGCGTCCGACTCGCGTTGCTCGGTTCGCGCGAAGATCGAACGATTTTGTTACGCGATTCGCGCCGAATCGTCTATATGAGCGTCATGCAAAGTCCTAAACTTTCCATCGGCGAAGTATCGCAAATCGCTGCAAACAAAGGTATGTCCGAAGATATTATCGGTTACATCGCTAAACGCCGCGACTGGACACGCAACTACCCGATCCTCGTTTCGCTCTGCAACAACCCCAAATGCCCTCTCGGCGAAGCCCTGGCCTTCATTAAGCAACTCCGGCTCAATGACCTTAAAATGCTGACCAAGAGCAAGGCGATTTCGGCGACACTTGCGCGTCAGGCACTCATGCTTACGCGTACGAAATCGACCTAATTCATTAAAACTACGCACGGCATTGTCTAGATGCCGTCGTGATATCTCCTTATTCTCAACGAAAAGACATCCTAGTTATGCAAACAATTTCACCGATTACAGAACAACTCATCGACCTTACGCTCACAGAAGACCTTGCCTGCGGCGATTTTACGACAGACGCAATTTTTAACGACACCCACGTCTCTAAAGGCTATCTTATTGCCAAAGAAGAGCTCGTCGTTTGTGGAACAGACATCTTTGAATTCGTCGTCCGCAAAATAGAGAGTCGCACCCTCGGTAGTTTCCAACCTGTTACCATCACTTTTTTGGTAGAAGATGGCGCGCTCGTCTCAAAAGGAACGCGTATTGCTGAATTTTCTGGTTCAACCCCCGTCCTTCTCAAAGCAGAAAGAACAGCGCTCAACCTCCTACAGCACATGAGCGGCGTCGCAACCCAAACCCACCGCATTGCCGAAGTTCTCGGTCCAGACATTCGCCTCACCAACACGCGCAAAACGCTCCCTGGACTGCGCGAACTCCAGCACTATGCCGTCCGATGCGGAGGTGGACACAGCCATCGCTTTAATCTTGGCGGCGGTGTCATGATTAAGGATAACCACATTGCAGCTGCCGGTTCGATCGCCAAAGCTGTTGCTAAATGCCGCGACTTTGCACCGCATACGCTCAAAATCGAAGTCGAAGTCACGAATCTCGACGAAGTCCAGCAAGCGCTTGATGCCGGCGCCGATATCATCATGCTCGACAATATGTCACACGACGAAATGATCGAAGCATGCAAACATATCGGAACGCGCGCGCTCGTCGAAATTTCAGGCAACGTCACGCTCGAAAAAGCTTCCCAAATCAAAGACATTCCCGTTTACTGCGCCTCATGCGGCGCTCTAACACACTCCAGTCACGGTGCGGATATCTCGATGCGTTTTGAATAGCCCTCTTTATGCGCAAATTCTAGACATCGCAGATCACTTCATGACACCCCAAAGTTCTTTGGTTTGAGTGCGAGCTATTGCCCTTCGGGCAATACGCTCACACCGCGCGTCTTCTCAGGCCTACGGCCTTCAATACGACGCGCGTTTTCTTTATTTTCGCTCCTTTTTACCTATACGCCGAAATGCCCTTTCCTCTTAGCAATTAAAAACGATGGATTCTCAACTCTTTACTCCCGTCAAAATTGGCCCCTGCGAACTTCGCAATCGCACTATCCGTTCTGCAGCTTTCGAAAATATGTGTGTCAACAATGCCCCATCTCCCGCACTGTTCAACTATCACACGGCAGTTGCAAAAGGCGGCATTGGTATGACAACTGTCGCCTACGCCTCCATCAATCAAAGCGGACTTTCTTTTGAAGGACAACTTTGGCTCAAAGAAGACATCGTCGATGAACTCAGAAAATTGACAGATGCAATCCATGCCGAAGGGGCTAAAGCGTCCATTCAGGTCGGACACTGTGGTAACATGACACACCGCAAAACATGCGGTCAAACGCCCGTTGGTGCAACGTCCGGTTTTAACCTCTACAGCCCTACCTTCGTACGCGGACTCAAGACTGAAGAAATCGACCAATTTGTTCAGGACTTTAGAAACGGCATTAAGATCGTCAAAAAAGCCGGCTTCGATTGCGTCGAAATTCACGCCGGACACGGCTACCTTATTTCTCAGTTTCTCTCACCCTACACAAATCACCGAAAAGACGAGTACGGCGGCTCACTCGCTAACCGTATGCGTTTTATGGAACGCGTTATCCAGGCCGTCAAAGAAGAAATTAACGGCGAAATGGGACTCGTCGTTAAAGTCAATATGTGGGACGGATTTAAAGGCGGAATGCAAAAAGACGAATGTTTGCAAGTCTGCAAAAAACTCGAAGAACTAGGTGTCGATGCCCTCGTTTTGACGGCTGGCTTCGTATCAAAAGCCCCCATGGAGGTCATGCGCGGCAACATGCCTCTCAAAACACTCGCTTACCACATGGATATGAAAGAATTCTGGTGGCTTAAAGCGGGACTCAAAATAGCGGGCTCTTTTATGATTCCCCCCGTACCTTACAAAGAAGCGTATTTCCTCGACATGGCCAAGGAATTCAAAAAAGAACTCACGCTGCCTCTCATTTATGTCGGCGGCTTGAATAGCCGTAAATCGATCGACGAAGTACTCAATGCAGGGTTTGTAGCTGTTCAAATGGCTCGCTCACTCGTGCATGACACCGATTTCGTCAACAAACTCAAAGCAGGCGATGAAAATACACGTTCTGGCTGCAGCCACTCTAACTACTGCATTGGACGTATGTACTCCAAACCCATGTGCTGCCATTGCCACGAGACAGAACCTATTCCGCCAAAACTTCAGCGCGAAATAGAAAAACTCGAAGCTGCCTGGGGAGATAAATAATGGACCAAGCCATAGATCATCTCGAACAAGATAACCAGAACGCGTCCTCTGATGCAGAAATAAAAGATTCTTCAGATGACACTTCGAAGGCAAGTTGTCCCATGCAGCTTGCCCCACTCAATCCACCGCCCAAAACACCGCGCCGAGCACTCATCACAGGCGCGGCAAGCGGTATTGGACGCTGCGTTGCTGTCGAATGTGCAAAGAAAAAATGGCCGCTCGTTCTCGTAGATATTAACAACGAAGGTTTGGAACAAGTTGCAGAAGAACTTAGAACTACCTACGCTATTGAAATCCACACGTTTGCGATCGACCTTTCCGCCACTGATGCTCCGCAAAAGTGTCTCGACTTTTGCGACGCAAATAATCTGCAGATCGACTTTTTGGCGAATATTGCCGGAATCTTTACTTTTGATCCCCTCCTTGACGCACCCCAAAAGCGCACTGATCTCATGCTCGATTTGCACGTTAAAACAGTCACGAACATGTGCATTGCATTCGGCGAACGTATGCGCCAAAGGCGCTATGGGTTCATTATGAATATGTCTTCCATGAGCGCCTGGATGCCCATGCCAGGAATATCAACCTACAACGCTTCCAAATCCTACATACGAAGCCTCTCGCGCTCACTTCGCTTTGAACTTCTCCCCTGGAACGTTAGCGTGACAGCCGTTTGTCCCGGCGGTTGCAATACGCCTCTGCTTCCTATTTCAGACAAAATTCGCTCCCTCGGTGTCAAACTTAGATGCCTCATGGAACCCGAAAAGCTCGCAGAAAAAGCAGTCAAAGCAACAATCAAACGAAAAGCTCAAACAATCCCGGGCATATTTAACAAATTTTGCACCGTTATGATGCGATGTCTCCCAGACTGGCTCATACGCATTGTTGTAAAACGTCTCGCCATCTACAAACGTTTTTATCCTAACCCTTAGATAACATTCTATATTCAATTCATTGTTGTCCCCACAACATATTTTCATTAACTGTAACGAAATGCGCTCGTTATAGAAGTTTATACTTTTCTTATTCGCACTCTGTCCTGCGGACAGCCCAAAGGGGCGTCGTATCGCGGACGCCCCTTTGAAATCCCCACGCTCTTTTATCGCGCGTGCAGAACTCACTTCGTTCGGATGAGCTGCACGCGCATTCTTTTGAGAGCGCTATAATCAAAGCTACCGTAGAGTTTTCCGAATATTTTAAGGAAAATTCGAGGGATAGTAGTGATTCAATTACATTGAACAATACACAATTCTGGCATATAAACACATCAGTTTAAAAATTACATTTGTACCTTATTTATGATATTTAAACCATTTCTGAGCTTTCGATCCATGAAAACCATTTTACCTTATATCATTATCTCATCATTAGTGTTTATACAAACAGCCTGCAAGACACAAGCCTCTGACCTAACGGAACAAAGCGAACCATCAGCTAATATTCCTAACCAAGCAACCGACACAACGTCGCGGCCTACAGAGTCTCAGAGTCCAACTGTACAAGGACATCCCCAATCTACCCCTACCGAACGGTTATCTCAACGCCCCGCTCAAAGACTCGTCTGCGGCAATGACGAAATATCAGCGGACGAATCCCAAAACTGGGTCTGCCTAGATGACGTGCTCGTTTGTCACGCACGATCTGGTTGTACCTGGCAAGGCCAAAAAATTCCCGATCGCGTAAGACTTTACAATCATCAGCTTTACTGCAACGATCAGCCGCTCCCTAACAAATTTGACGGTCTATCCTGTATCGACGCTATGTCATCAAACATCGGCGCTCGTTTTAGCGAAAACACGAATCTAATCTGCGAAAAAGACACTTGCACCTGTGGAGATACAATCATCTCCAAACCGATGGCTTGTCTTGGAGAAGAGCCACCCAACACCCCTACTTTTAGCCAAGTTTATCCTTCCCAAAACAGAAAACGCGGAACCGTGCTTAAGGATGGCGTCATGTACTGTGGCGACACCCCACTCACCCTTGAAGAATATCAAAAGGCAAACGCAGACGATCTTTTTTGCTTAAACGGAAACTGGGTTTGTATCCACAACTGCCGCTGTAGTGCCAAAGAGAGTACCGGACGCTTTGGCCACTGCGAAGATGGACTTTCGTATTGTGGCACAAAGCACAATAACCGCCCACGAAACGAAGCGGTCTATGCCTGCCGTGATGGCAGTTGGGTCTGCCCAGAACCATACGGTTGTGAATGTGGCAAAACGAAGTGCACACAAAACCAAATATGCGACAAAGGCAAATGTGTTGGTGAGGGCACTTATTGGCGCTCTGAAATCGCTGGCGCGTACGATCTCGGCCAAGAAGGAGATCCAGCATCAGAAGACCTCAAACATATTGGAAACACCAAAACCGACCTAGGTGACCCCGTTATGCGTCGTAAAATTAGACGCTATTGCAATCTGTTTTACATTCCCGAAGCTCAACGCGACCGTTACGCCTGCGAAACGCAATATGATTACATCGTTGCACCCAATGCCGACGCCATTAATATCCGCGATGAAGTACTCGGGCTACGCTGCATCGCCAAAGAAGGCTGTGCTTGCGGCGATGATACATGCCCTTACGGCGGTCGATGTCAGGACGGTCGATGTTTGCTTGATCGCAACTACGCACTCATGGTTTGTAACAACAAACCCATGATGTTTTCTCGCGATGTTATTCGACGAGAATGCCTTTTCGACTTTGGAAGCGATCGTTACACGAACTATTTTAAATCACGCGTTGTTCCAGCAAGGCTTATTAACGAAGGAGAGATAAGCAAATGCGACATCAATACAAAACAATGGGATGATGCTTATCTCACACGTTTTGAATATTGGGATGGCAACACCTGGCTCATCGATGAACTCGATCCGTCTTATTATATTACCGCCGAAGGCGACTGCAAATGCGGTAACGCAATTCTCCCCCCAAATATGACCAACGACTACACTTGCGATGCAACGATCGGATATATCTGCCAATCATCTTCGGGTTGTGCATGCGGCTCCGAAACGTGCAAGGAAAACGAAACTTGTTTGCGTCCAGGTGTATGCGCTGAAGGTCTGGAGTAATAAAATACATGATCACAGCTATCACAGGTGCAACCTCTGGCATTGGATTCGCAGCTGCAACCTTGCTTGCTGCACGCGGCGAAATTGTCGTTATGGCTTGCAGAAATGCCGAAAAAGCCGAACAAAAACGCAACGAAATTGCTCAGTCACTTCATTTTGACAAATCCACAGCAAAAGAGCGTCTGCCATTTGTCGAAATTGATCTCAGCTCAATAGAAAGCTGTCTGCGTGCAGCAAAAGCGCTTGAACAACTCAAAATTGACAGGCTTTATAGCAATGGTGCCTCAATGTTTTCAGATTGGGGTCTTTCCAAAGATGGGTATGAACGCTCCCTCGCAACGAACTGCATCGGACCAGCTGTTCTCTGCCATGCTCTAAGTGAGTGTACCACGCTCAAAACGATCGTTCATACCGTGAGCATATCGTGCAAAGTAGCTAAAATTGACCAAAATTTATTTTCTTCAAGCGCTCAACCCAAGTATTCACGGCTTAAGAATTACAGTGCATCAAAACTAGCTCTATTTCTTTACATTTCAAAGCTCTGCACGCGGGCTCCTGCCCTTCCACGCATCGTTGCGATCGACCCGGGCATCGTCAACACAGGCATGATCACCCAAGAGCGTTGGTTCGATCCACTCGCAGACATCTTTTTTAGGCCCTTTATAAGAAAACCAGAAACTGCCGCGCAAATTGGTATTCGCGCGCTTGATGATGCGCAAAATCACAAACTCTATCAAGGACGCAAGACTTACGACTTTCCTCAAGCGATTCAAAATCACCCACTACGCGATTGGGTCTGGGATAAATTGTCAAATATATTTGAAACCATACCAACCACTACAGATTTTAGGCAGCTTTAACAAAATTAATTTATATATTGTCCCAAAGAAGCAAAATTTAATTCTACGCACAGGAATACGCTTCGTTAAAGCAAATCAGCATATTTGATCAATTTATCGCCGTCATAGACGTCTACCTAAATAAAATATTTGACATTCAAAATAGAAAGGCTAATCTGTACGTGTAGGTTTTACATGTATCCGTAACACCTACATGTAGGCAATCATCATTTTCGAGATCAGCCTGGTCTTTGACAATCAAATAAGGAGGCAATTATGAACACACCAATCATCATGGCGATTCTCTATGCTTTAGGATCGTTCGCAACCTTTGGAGCTCTCATTTTTGCATCAGAATACATTTATAAGCAATATACGAACTATTAGTTAACCACATAACGCTCCGCTGCATTTGAGGAATGCAGACGGAGCTTTTTTTTATTCAGCCCAAAGGAGCCAAATATTAAGCTCGGCGTATTGGCTATTGCCAATAGCCGAGCGGCCGTGCGTATGCCTAAGCATAGCACGGCCACATTTATAATAAAAAACAGTCATATTAAGAAGCAACCTATTGTCATTTTATTCCTTCTTATTTATGATTTAGATGAATAATTATCTATTGTCATACCCAAAAGAACTTACTCCAACTTGACTTTGTTTATTTACAACTCTACTATTATCATGCGTTAAGTCGCACAAAAGCTTAAATCTCATTGTAGGGAGCATCCGCTATGAAAAAGACCTTATTTATAGTAAGTGCAGCTGCCTTGTTCAGTGCCTGTTCAACAACCCAAACCATTCCTCAAACGCCTACGATTCCTGTCACAAAAGTTGTGATGTATCAAAGTGGCGTGGGCTATGTCGAACGCATCGGTGAAGTCAAAAGTGATGCGATCGCACTCAACATTCGCACGGATCAAATCAATGATATTCTAAAATCGCTGACGATTATTGATCGCAGCAATGGCCACCCAGTAAGTGTTACACTGCCAGTTGACAAAGCAGCACTCCGAACGTCGCAGATCCCCGAAGGTGGTTTACTGGAGTTAATGTCCGCTTTTAGAGGTGCTCATGTCACCGTTGAAGCCAAGGGCACTGGCAAAGTTGAAGGTCGCATTGTTGGCGTCGAAGAATCTGACGAAATGACATCTACCCGAGAAACGGTAAATTCTTACAGAATTACAATTATCGACGACAAATCCTCCCTCCACCTTATTCGTTATTCAGACATCACCTCTGTTCGCATTCAAGATGCCAACCTGGCAGAAGGCATAGGCCGCTCACTTGACGTCAGCCTCAACGAAGGTGACTGGAAGCAGATCGAACTATCCATTCAACTTGATGGAGACAAAAAGCGCGACATCGTCTTAAGTTACATCGTAGCCATGCCGACATGGAAACCAGCATACCGCCTTATTTTAGGAGAAGACGGCAAGAGTGTGCTACAAGGCTGGGCCGTCATCAGCAACGTCACAGGCTCGGATTGGAACGATATCCAATTTTCACTCGTTAGCGGTCAGCCGATGAGTTTTACGTACGACCTTTACACGCCGCAATTTTTGAATCGTCCCGATATGAGTTATCGTGCGCAAAGCAGCGCCATTGCACCCAAAATTCAAAACTCGGGATATGCACCTGCCACCGCTCCAACTGCCAGCAAAAGAGCCATCGTTGTTGATGACGAAGCCGTCATGGGGGGCAATATGGCAAAAAAATCTATGGCTATGGCAGATTTTGCGGCGCCCATGGCCTCTGCAAAAAGCTCACGTAGCTCAAAGACAAGCAATGCCATGGACACTGCGGACATCATGGCTGTCGAAGAAGCTGAAATCGAATATCCTTCAGCAACCTATGAAGAAATCGTCAATCAAAACTACAGCGACAGTGTTGATACTGATCAAGTTGGCTCGTTTGACGCATATACCATTAAAAAATCGCTTTCCGTCAAAGACGGCTCAACGGCACTTGTAAATCTGCTTCAACGCGATCTGCCTGCGCGCGAAGTGCGTTTGTTTGATATCAATTACGGATCCGCAGAACAGAACGAATCCTGGCAAACAATTGAACTAAAGAATGATGCTGACGTTGCACTCGAACCAGGACCGATTACCATCTATCGTGGCAGTACATTTGTAGGCGAAGGTTATTTAACGCGAACGGCCCCAGGAGCAACTGCGCACCTCACGTTTGCCGCAGAATCCCGCGTAGCACTCAAATCGAGTAGCACTCAGCGACATGATCATTATATGTTGACGTCAATCTCACGCGGAAGCGTGACATATACTTATGATACTATAAAAACTTATACATTCTCTGTTCGTTCAAATGCCAACGAACCGTTGTCTGTCATGGCACAAATCCCACGCGTAGGTTGTTATGAACCTGTCAATTTCCCGGAAGAAGCTGTTGTGAGCAAAACCAGCATTGCTGTTCCAATTAAAGTGGAAGCAAAACAAAGCACATCCATCTCATACGATGCAGCATGTAAACGCAGCAACCGAATTTCACTTGATTCACTCCAAGCCGTCGAATCCATCGAAAATGCGCTCAACAATGGATATATTCCTGAAGCACAAGCAGCACCGATGCGTCAATACGTATCCCTCTACCGAGATAATATTAAAATTAACGAACAAATTTCTGCCAAAGCCAGCATCAAATCTAATCTTGAAGCGGATCAATCGGAGATCAATGCTTCGCTGCATGATCTCAAAAATGTCAAAACTTCTAGTGCAAACAAACTGCGTGAACAACTGATTGAACGTCAGCGCAACAACGAAAATCAAATTGCGCAGCTATCAACAGAGCTCACAGAACTTCGTATTCAGGCCTCAGAAAATAGCCTTTCACTTAAAGCGCTTATGCGAACCCTCAACTATACGCATAACGATTCATCCTCTAAATAATACACTTCTTCATACAATATATTAAAAATTCATTTAAAATCGCTGCTATCCCACAACATATTTTCATTAACTGTAACGAAATGCGCTCGTTACAGAGTTTTATACTTTTCTTATTCTCATTCTATCCTGCGGACGGCCCAAAGGGGCCGTCGTATCGCGGACGCCCCTTTGGAATCCCCACGCTCTTTTATCGCGCGTGCAGAACGAACTTCATTCAGATATGCTGCACGCGACTTACAGTTTGTAATTAGAGGATTATTTATGAATAGAAAGCTTATCGTACTGCGCGAAGAAAGGCATAATGCGATTTAGGATCTTATCTACGCCTCCGGGATAACGGCTTTCGAGATTCATAGGCATCGCGGGGTCATGCAACGACATGCGGAGCAAGAACCAGCCTTGAATATCGCCTTCTACGCGTACTCGGATACCCTCATAATTCGGTTGAACGATTGAAAAATCAGACTGAGATTCAATAAACTTTTGGAAATCATCAAGGACCTGGAGACCGTATGGCTGAAACGACTCCAGATTAATATCAAAACGGACTTCACGCGCTTCAGCGGGCTGAGCAAGATCCGCAATTAGATCCTCAATACGTCGTCCTTCTCGTCGCAACTGAGCCATTTTACATATAATTTTAAGCGCAATATAAGCTCCATCATCCGAAAAATAGTTCTCACGGAAAGCCCCGTGTCCCGAAGTTTCGATAGCGAGTTCGCAGCATTCGCCGTTTTGAATAAGCTCTACACCTTTATCAATGACATTTTTGTAACCTCGTTTAAATCTGAGATGTTTGAGATTTAATTTATGCACAAGGTAATCAGCGAGCTCATCAGAGGTAACAGAATCTGTGACGATCGTTGATTCAGGCGAAGACTCAGCGACGATATGAGCGAGGAGCGCGATCAACGTATTGCGGTTGACTTCAGTACCGTCAGCAAAAACGACGGCACCTCGATCGCCGTCACAATCGAAGATAACGCCAAGATCAGCCTGTGCAGCTAACGTTGCCTGACAGGCAGCCTGCATAGCATCTTCATTTTCGGGGTTCGGAATATGATTGGGAAACAAGCCGTCAGGCTCGAGAAAAACGCTGCCAGAAATATCTGCGCCGAGTGGAGCGAGAATGCGCGTGGCAAAGAAGCCTGCTGCGCCATTTCCTGCATCTTCGATGATATGCAAGCCCTTGAGTGGATGATCAAAATCATCGGCCTTGACAGTGTTTTTTATGACCTTGCACATATGTTTGCAATACGCACTTGTGAGATCAAACGATTGAGGCACAATATTGCCAACGGGCAAACGCTTGGCGCACAAGATCTCTTTGTCATCCAAATCGCCGTATTTTTTGGCAATTTCTATGGTTTTTAACAAAATATCATGGAGCTGATCGTGATCAATTGCGTTACCTTTAGTGAAGAACTTAAGGCCGTTACGATTGACAGGCAAATGACTAGCAGTAATCATAATTGCAGCATCGAAATCGGATTCGGGCAGCACGGTTGACTGGAACATTGCAGGGGTCGTAACGAGTCCGCAGTCGTAAGTCTGAACATGGCTTAACCCGCGCAAACAGGCAGATTTAAGAGATTCAGCCGTCACACGGCTATCATGTCCAAGACCAATACGAAGACTTGCAGCAGGTTTCTGCGTGAACTCTTCGCAAAACTGAACAAAAGCGGCACAAATCAATGCCGTGAGTCCCGGCGTGAGTGTCAGGGGCTCTCGCTCAGTAGCGATAGCTGCGCCGCGCACATCATTGCCATTTTGCAGGCGCAAAATAACGTTTTCCATTAAATTCATTTTACATCCATTATGAACGGCCAAGTGACCGAAAAAAGCAAAAAAAAGCGCGCTTAAAAAAGCGGCGCGACATTTTATCACAAAGCAATTGATGTGATTTGAATATTTTTGCGCGTGCTATGGCTAACGCCATACGCACGACGCCGCGCGTGCTATTCGGTAAACCGAATACGCCGCGCGTTTTCAACGTGAGTCATGCGCTTGCCAACCCACATTGATTCGATTTTATAGATTGTCACAGGGTAAAAGCTTGCACTGCAAGTCAAGATACCGTAAATTTAATGATTGGAACGTCTGTATTCGACGACTGTTTAAAACACAGTTATTCTTAATATTATGGAGCAAATTCTTATGGATTATCTTTATGAAGATTACGATGGCGACGTGATTGATCGCGCTGCTGATTTTCTAACCGATATGCTTTCGTTAATGGGCTTTGAAGCCGAAGTCTATACGGAAATCATCGACAATACAGTCGTGTTTGACATTGTTGGTGATGACGTAAAATCACTTTCCCCGGCAAACGATCCCGAAGTAATCAACGCGCTTTCGTGGTTAATCAAACGCGCTCGTTTTACACTCGGCTGTGAATATCGCTTCGACATTGACGTCAACGGTTTCCGTCTTAAACGCGTTCATCAGCTTGAAGGCATAGCCAAAGAGCTTCATACCAAAGTTATAAATGGCGTTGAAAAAGTGCAAATATTCGGCATGGACAACGTCGATCGTCGCGCACTTCACCTTCTCCTTAATGCAGATTCAGATGTCGAAACCGAATCAGCAGGCTACGACGCCTTCCGTCATCTTGAAGTCAAACAGCATGGCTAAAAAGCAGCAGCGCTGGGAAAACGAAAGCGCAAATTTTACGAATCCATTTGCGGCCCTCAAACCGGCAACCTCAGCTGAAAAGCCAAATGTTTCGAGCCCAGCCGAAAAGCCGCAAAAAACCGAAATCAAACTGCCAAAGGCTAAAAGCGCTCGCATCGAACGCGCACACCGAGGCGGCAAAACCGTCACAATCGTATATTTTCACGGAACCCCCGATGAAACAGCTCGCGAAGCATGGCTAAAATCCGCTAAAACCCAATTAGGTTCTGGCGGCAGTCTTGAAGAAGACCACGTTTATTTGCAAGGCGAACAAATTGAACGCCTAAAAGCTGCGAAACTTTTGCCTTAAGTATATCTTCTTGCACCGCATTTGCGGTGCAAACGCATTATTTTTTCGCTTATATAAGATACGATCTTTTACCTAACCATGCATGTATTAGACTTCTAAACTCATTAAAGCAAAAATGATATCCTCTACTATATCATTTGCTTTAAATAGCATGCAGTATACGAATTAGCGCTTTGGTAAGTACATTTAGTGCTATCGATCTAATATAGCTATTTTGTAATATATATAAACAAGTTTTTATATCACAATATATCACATATCACAATATATTATAACAACTCGTTTTATATGCAGTCTCTCAACATATTTTCATTAACTGCAATGAAATGCGCTCGTTACAGAATTTTATACTTTTCTTATTCTCACTCTGTCCTGCGGACAGCCCGTGCAGAATTATCTTCGTTCAAATGAGCTGCACGCGCTTTCTTTTGAGAGCTTTTGACACATTTCTTTGTCCACTTCCTCAATCCTTTCGGTTACAGCCTTAAATCTGCGCTCGTTACAGAATTTTATACTTTTCTTATTCTCAGTTTGTCCTGCGGACGGCCCGTGCAGAACTCACTTCGTTCAAATGAGCTGCACGCGCCTTCTTTTAGGGCTTTTGACACATTTCTTTGTCCACTTCCTCAATCCTTTCGGTTACAGCCTTTG
>JAZRWH010000187.1:0-78127 GCA_045599585.1 Myxococcota bacterium | reverse complement strand
ATCGTCTTTGCAAATGCCATCTTCACATTTGACACAATCAGAGGCACACGTCGATTTATCACCAGAAGACGAACCAACATTGTCATCAGAACAACTACAAGCCAATGATGCTGCCAAACACAAACAAAACGCTAATTTCTTGTCCATAGATTTTACCTAATGCGAAAGTGTCATGCCAATACGCAACAAATTCAGCCATAATCAGAATTCTTGCGCATCACACGTAATCAAGCCAAACGAACTTTATTCATGCCGGCAAACGCCATGCTTCCATCCCTAAAGAACGATCTGCCGCTATTTTGCTTTTTAACGGATACGACGCCTTTTAACAAGAAGTCGTAATGCCAAATCACTGTCTATTCGCAGGTTGAATGATCTTTATATCAGGTAAGCGTCTCTTATTTTGAAAAAGATGCCCCCCAACAAAGGCCGAGCGTATTTCGCGAAGCGAAATAGCATCGGACTGCGAAGCCGTATTCGCCGCAGGTGAATAGGCGAAGCGAAAACTATCCCTAAGGCCGAGTGTATTTCGCGAAGCGAAATAGCATCGGACTGCGAAGCCGTATTCGCCGCAGGTGAATAGGCGAAGCGAAACTATGTCCAAACGCTATCCTCAAGACTTATGAACTAAGTCTAATCCTATCATTTTACCTGTTTGCGGCATCGAATATAAACGCCGAGACAAATCAACAAAATGACAACTTCAATGCCCATGTGGAGCCAAGGGGCAAAAGGCAAGTAGTCGCGGAAAAGCCACGGAACTGCGGAAATAGCAGAAGAAATCCCCAAAAAGAGGAGCGCGCGGCTCACGCTTTTGATCGTCGACCCAAAATCAATATCAATGAACTGACGCGCCAGTCGACAGTGATACAAAAAGAGGGGAATGAACAAGAGCATCCAGGAACAAAGCATGATGCGCAGCGATACAATGTCTGACAACGCCATCGAATGGCATAGTCCGAGCGATGCGCAGAAAAAGATTAGAACCAGTATGGCTTCAGCCACGGAAGCTTTGATCGAAAGGCCCGGGAAACCGCACGCTTTGTAAACTTCTGGAAACGTCTGCAAAAGCGATTTGACAAAGGCAACCCCCAAAACGAAGGCGATAAACTCGGAGGCCAGCATCCACTTTCCATCTTTGATGATGGAAAAGATATCTTCAGCGCAGAAGAAAATAAACACGACGGGAACAGCACAAAAGATCGCGATATTGCCCTGGTTCCAATGAAAGAGTTCAGAAAGCTCACGACGATTTTCGCGAACGCGCGCAAAGACGGGATATGAGCTCTGGTTCACGACATTGAGCAATGCAATGGCAGGACTCATTGCAAGTTCGTAACCGACGCGATAAAGCCCGAGAATGCTTTCGCCGAAAACTTTTTGTACGATAAAATAGTGCAGATTGCGGTTGAGCACCTCACCCAGCGTGGAGAAGCACATTTTGATTCCGAACTTGATAAACCGCTCACATTCTTTCCACTTGAAGTGCAAAGCCGGCACGTAACGCGCAAAAAGAAAACTGCCGATGAGAATGCAAATGCCGTAGACGAGATTAGCGAGGACGAGAGCCCAAGAGCCAAGTCCAGCGGCAGCACCGCCGATCTTGAGCAGACTGGCGACAAAAGTAGCAGCCGTCGTGATGATAGAAATTTTATGGTATTCGAGCCTTCGATTGATGAGCTGCAAAGGAACGTTTGCGGCACTTACGACAGCGAGTTTAAGGACGCCGGCGAGCATGAGAGGAATGAGGATGGATGGATTCTCGGAGTTAAAGAAAAGGGCGACTGGCCAAACACAAATCGCCATGATCAGACTGAGCGCGATGCCAAAACAGGTCGCAAACCAAAACAGCGAATGAAGCTCGTCAACGGTGAGTTTATCATCCTGTACGAGCGCACGTCCAACGCCGCAGGCATTAAAAGTTTCGACGCATGCAGCGTAGGCAACTGCAAGCGTAGCCAATCCCATTTCTTTGTCCGTAATGAACAACATCACGAGAAAGAGCGAAATGGCATCCAAACCTTGCGCTAATCCGCTTGCAATGCCCATCCACTTAAACCCGGAGCGAATATTCTTTTTGGGATCGGCAATTTTATCCTTTTGCGGACCAAGATCATCCTGAGTCATGAGAAAAATCAATCGAAGTTATATATTGATAGTGGTAGTAATACGGGGGTGGAACTGCACGTCAAGCAGAGCGTGTCCCCAAACAAGTTTGGTGTCTATAAACCATTACTCTCTTCTAAAACATCAGCATGAGTGATTTTTTCATACATTTTTCAGCCCGCACTTCGCTGAGCAAAGTGCTCTTGGCCGTTTTATTGAGTGTAAGCGCGCCTGCAAGTTATTTTTGCGCAACGACCGAAGCACAAGCCCAGACAGCGGATGTCATGTCGGCCGGCCCTGGAGAAAAGGCCGGAGCGTTAGGTAAAGGCGAGCTGCTTGTGTACGCCCTTAAGCGCGAAAAAATCGATCCGACATCGATCGCGCAAGCGATGAAAAGCATGGGCGAGCTGTTTGATTTCAAGTATTCGCGCACGGGAGATCGGTATCTATTTAAACTGAGCGCTGGGCGAAAATTGACGCTCCTGCGTTACCAGCGAGCTCAGCATATCTACGAAACGCGCCTAAACGAAGACGGCGTCTATGTTTCACGTCTTTTGGGCCCCGGAGAAGTTCCCGCTCCATCCGATGCAATCATCCATCCGCCGCAAACTGAATTGTCGGACGACGAAGTTGATGTCGAAAGAACTGCGGTCATGGGCTCCGAAGCGCCTGTTCCGATGCCGCTTGCAGCCGCCGATGACGTTCGCCAAGATGACGATTTTGCGCCGGCCGATGCACCACTTCAGCCCATCGACGAAGCGCTTATGGGACGACCAAATCCAGACGATCTGCCATCGCCCAAAACAGCATCGAAAACGGACCACAACAATACGCTGCCCCAAGAACTCGACGACGAGGATTTGACTGACGACGATTCCGCTGCAATTGCGAACGCAAAACGCCCCGCAGATCCGTCTTGGGAAGTTGTGCCTCCCTCTGACAAAACAACACACGCGAACAAAGCATCTGACGCCAAACGCGACGCTCCAAATGATCCAACCATGGTCGCCGAACCGCGCATGGTTTCATTGCCTTCAAAAGAACAAAACGTTCGCCCCGAACCGCCTCGTCCCTATGCCCCCTTCAGCCTTGCACTCGCTTGTCTAGGCCTCATCGCACTCATCGCCGGCATCATCATAACCGTGTTTCCTGCCTGGCGCGCACGACAACACGTCAAAGCGGCTGGTCTCTCGATTGAAGACGAAATCTTCATTTCTAAAGGCCAGTACCTCGCACTCGTCTCAGATACAAAACACCGCTATCTCCTCGCTATCTCCGCTGACGCCACGCGCTTGCTCACATGCTGCGACGATTCTGCTGAAGCTCAGCGCGCATGGTCCTTCTTTAAAAAGAAAACCTACTGGCATCAACTCGGCGCTAAAGCTCTGAATGACCGACAACTCATGGAGCTTGTTAAGGCGTTCAACGATAGCGACGTGCCCGAGCCGCAAGAACAGCTCGAACCGGAACCCCAGTCCACGCCCGCCAACCATCCCGAGCCAATGCCCCTCATCTCAAACACCCCAACACTGCCTGGAGGTCTCTTGGGCAAAGGACAGCGCGATCCCTTGGCAAGCGACGACCACGAAACGCTCGAAGTTCCAGAATTGACAGATATTTGGTTTTCTAAATAGTTGGCTTGGGAGGGGGAAGCCTCCCCCTGAGCGGCTATCCTCTTCGCCAAAGACGCTGCTGCGCCTTTGGCTTCGACGATACGCCGCTACCCCCTCTTCGCCTTCGGCGAAAATTGCTTTACCCCACGTACCAAAATAGGCAACACGCTTACCTACACAATGCACGTGTTCTAACCTTCGTTTTGCCAAACAAAATAATTTCACCCAAACGGTGATGAATTTGTTTTATCCAAAATCAAAATAAAAACTCCTTAAATTACAAACACTATGAAATATTTTTATTTTTTCATTGCAGCTTTACTACTCTCTGCTTGCGGAACACAAACAACACCCGAGATTAAAACTGCAGCTGCCATAACTCCTGTCGTCGAAGTTCAACAACCTGTAGCGCCTAAACCTGAACCAGAGGTTATCACACCGCCAGAACCCGCAAAACCTTTGTTATCCCCCGAACGCGAAGCGCTCGAATTGGCTTTGTCAAAACATGACAGCGAACAAATCGAAGCCGCTGCGCACACGATCATCGACAAAGCGCCAACAAGCGACGACGCCGTACACGCCTACATCGCCCTCGCAGATATAGAACTCACCCACCGGCCTGACATGGCTAGACTTTTCATCGAACGCGCTGCAGAAATAGCCCCGCAGGATGCACAAGTCCAACTGCGGCTTGGCAGAATTGCGCATGCGCAAAACCTCGATGACGAAGCGCTTAACCATTTTTCGACAAGTGCGACTGCCGATACTACCCTTGCTGAACCATGCATCGAAGCTGCTTCGATCCTGATTCAATATCTCGACTTGTCAAACGCCATGACACAAGCTCAGTGTGCCTATGACCGAGCCCCTAAAGACTGCCGGGCTATCACTATTTTGGCTGACACACTTTATGCAAACAAAAAGTTTGATGAAGCAGCTAAACATTACGAAGCCAGACAAAACGCAGCTTGCCCACAATCCGAAACAGCACTCAAAAACCTCGCAAAACTCTACGAAACCCATCTCTCTGACCCTAAAAATGCCTGTAGAGTCTACACTGAACTTGCAAACCAATATCCTCAAGATCCTAATTATTCAGCAAGCCGTGACTATCAATGCAGTTTATAAGGTATTTCTTCTTATCTAAATAGATTTTACTCATTTTTGAGCACTTTAAGCGTTTTTACAGCCCCAAAACCTTCGTCCCACACCAAACAACTAAGTCATGTCCGTTTTACCCAAGCCTCTTCAAAGATTTACGGTTGACGGCACCCAGGTGATGCCGCAATACCTCAAGCCAACAAACGGCGTTTATCAGCTCGAAGAGCAGCTTTTAGACTGCTACCGCTACAGTATAGACGACACTTACGAGCTCCTCGTTGATCAACTCGAACCCATGTGTCAATCAAGCCAGCGCCACAAACTGCTCCGAGGATTTATTCACCTTCTGGACAAACGGCTGAAGTTCTCTGATCAAACAGAGCTAGATCCCGTTGCGCTGCGTTTGGCTCTGTTTCAACAAGCAGCAAAAGTAAACGCCGCTGATTTCCCCAAAAAGGACTGGCGCGAAAACATTATTCAAAATGTCGCATCCAACTTTAACATTAAGCCTGAACAGATCGATGACCTGATCTACTCCGATCTTAAAGATCAACGCAAAATCTGCGGATTTGATGATATTGAACCCGACGAACTTCTCGCAGAGTACAATCTTTCTTTAGCTCAATCCTTGCTCTTATATGCACGAAGCCTCGAGTTTACGTTGACGATTTCTCCTAAAGAGAACAATGCCCTTCGTCGATTGTTTAGGAATCTGCGTTTTTTCAATCTGCTATTTGAAGTCAAGCATATCAACGAAACGACCTGGCAATTTCGCGTCGATGGACCTAGTGCTGTTTTGCCACAACCACAAAAATACGCCATTGAACTTGCAAGTTTTTTGCGCACACTCTACGAATTCAACGAATGGCGTGCAACAGCGGACATCGACCTCGAAGGCAAAGGCAAAGGCAAAGGCAAAACAAAACAATGGCAGCTTAAACCCGATGATTTTACGCCGCCGACGCGACGCATCTTCGAACGCATTCCCGAAGAAGCAAATCAACTGATCAAACGTCTTAACGAAATCGCCCCTGAGATCGAAATCATCGAGACACCCTCTATCCTACAATTTTCACCGCAAGCAGTCTGGATTCCAGACTTCAGTGCAAAAATCAAATCTTCCGGCGCGGTAGCACATATCGAAATTTTAGGTTTTTGGCGTGCCGACTACCTGAATCGAAGGCTTCAAGCGCTAAAAAAAGCACCGCGCAACCTCATTCTCGTGCTCAGCGAAAAAATGAAAATAGACAAAGCTGCACTCGCTGAAACACAGATTCCCATTATTACGTACAAAACAACCCCACTGCCCAAAACAGTGCTTAAGGCAATACTACTTTATGCTAAGTAATGCTTTGATACTTAACAAATTTAAATTTCAACGAAATACAAAACGATTGGATATTATTATACAAATGAAATAATTGTCTTATCTTGATTATTGGGTAATGAGATAAACAAAAAAGCCGCTCAGTTCAAGTTCAAACCGAGCGGCTTTTTTATATCATTGATGATTAAACGCGATTAATTGCAATAAGCTTTATTATTGTTAACTTTGCAAGAAACGCCGTCATTGCAGTACCAATATGCAACTGCACCATTTTTGCAAACTTTACCAGCTTCTTTACCGGTACCTGTGCAAGTCGTTTCATACTGGGAACTGTTGCAACACTGACCGATTTCACCACCCGTCGTTACCTCCGAGCCTGTGCAATTGCTGGTTGCTTCACCACAAGAAACATAACCAGAGCTCGAGACTGTACAATTATTCTCTGCGCAACTAAGCGTTTTAAGCCCCTCAGTGGCACTCCAATAGTAGCCTTCAGAACGATCGGATTTGCAGGACGCTTTACAGGCTGCCGAACTAGAAGCATTGCAATCTGATTGATCTTCTTTGCAAGTGCCGCCGCATTGAACAAAACCGTTAGAGCACGCAACACAAGGTGAGCTGCTGGTGCAAGTCAGCTTTGCAGTTGTATAATAAGTATTGTCGGAACCGCAGACCCAACCGTTGCCATCAGATCCGCAAAGACCTTTTGATATTTTGTAGGTGCAAGATGAAGGGATATCGCTAGGTCGTGTGTTGCTTCTGCAGGTACCACCGCACGAAACAAAACCATCGTCGCAAGCAACACAGGGCGCTTCGCTCGAACAGGTCAATTTTGCCGTGGTATAATAAGTATTGTCAGAACCACAGACCCAACCATTGCCGTCAGAGCCGCAAAAACCTTTTGAAGATCCAGATACACAGGACGAAGGAATATCGTCCGGTGCTTTCGGTTTTTCACGAACACATTTGCCTTCGTTCGGTTTTTCGGGATTGTAACCAGCTGCAATGCAGGAATCACAAGACCACTGCGTTACGACATTGTTCCAGCAAAGGAGCATATCTTCGCCGCCATTAATACAAACCGAAACATAGTCGTCACCACAGGGATCGTTCAATGTTTTAGATTGACCCGCAGGAATGGTTGTCGGCGTAAAATCAGAAATCACCTGTTTGGCCTGACAGACACCCGTCGAAAGGTTACATTCTGGAGTGGCAGGCTTATTGGCACAGTCGTTGTTGGAAATACATCTATCCTGAGCAGTTGTATTGCAGGCTGTCCCCTGAGCATTGCAGCCAGCACCGCAAGAAGACGACTTGATCTTCCCATTAACGCACTGCGAAAGAACACCTTGGGCGCATTTTGAGTAACCTGCTTTACAGCTATCGTCATCAGAATCGTCATCACATCCCAAGCCAACAAGTGCTGATGCTGCGATAATAGAAGCGATCAATTTTTTATTCATATTCATTCTCCCTGCCTTCTGGCAAAAACCTGCGTATCTTTGCGCATTGAATAGAATCGATTCAAATGCGCCTTAAAAGCTTTTAGGTTCAATAAATTATAAATTCAAGTTTTGACGAGAATGAACGCTTATATATTTATACATGCGATATATTCTCGATAAACGCGATAGTGAAAAAAATCCCCCGAAAATATCGGGGGATCTAAGATCAATTACACTGATCGAACCAAATTATTTGCAAGAATAATATTTGGTTGCAGAATCATAATTGCAGGTTTGAGGAGATTTGCAAGTCCAGGCTTTGACAACGCCCTTGCTATCGCAGCGGAGACCAGCATTGCTCACGCAACCAGCCGGTTCGTAATAGGTAGGATCACAGCAGTCACCCGTGGTACCGCCAGAGGTAAGACGATTAACCTTGTCACCATTGCAGTTCTGGTCAAACGAGGAAGTGTCTCTCGGGCAGGTAACAACGCCATCAGCAGCAACGGAGCAAGCATTGTTGAAGCACTCCCACGTTACCATTTTGCCGCCATAGCAAACTTCAGCCGTGGCACCATCGGCAGCGCACGTACCTTTACCATGATTGCTTTCATCACAAGCAACCGTTTCACCGCACTGGACATAGTTGCCATCGAGTGTGCAGTTAGATTTTTCGGAGCAATCAACCGTTTCGATCGAGTTAGTTGCTGACGTCCAGTAGTAACCCGTTTTGCCGTCTGCACTGCAAGCTGCCGAGCATTTCGACGTGCTGTTAGCCGTACATTTTTCAGTTGTAGCACTCGAGCAAGTACCACATTTGAGGAAGCCGTCACAAACAACGCAGTCATTATTTTTGCACGTATAGTTGTAGTACGTATTTTCACTACCACAAATTACACCGTAGGAGCCATTTGAAGCACATTTGGCCTCGCTCGATTTATAGGTACAAGCATCACCATCTTTAGGAATGCTGGGATCAACCGTAACGGTACCACCATTGCCGCCTTCAGCTTTCGAGCAAGTAACACTACCCTTGGCGTCAACAGCGCAGTCGTTATTAGCGCATGTCCATTTCATCGACGTGCCTTTGCTGCTGTTGCAGAGATAAGCCGTACTACCATCCGCAGAGCAGACGGGCGTACAAGACGAACAGGACTGACCTGCTTCGGACATCGAGCATGCAGGAAGGGTGGTATTGCCGCCATTACCACCATTGCCGCCTTCAGCTTTCGAGCAAGTAACACTACCTTTATCATCAACAGCGCAGTCGTTGTTGGCGCATGTCCATTTCATAGACGTACCTTTGCTGCTGTTGCAGAGATAGGCCGTGCTGCCGTCCGCAGAGCAGACAGGCGTACAGGACGAACAGCTCTGACCTGCTTCGGACATGGAACATGCAGGAAGCGTGTTATTATTGTTACCGCCTTCCGGTTTAGAACACGTAACGTTGCCAGTATCGTCAACGGCGCAGTCGTTGTTGGCGCATGTCCATTTCATCGACGTGCCTTTGCTGCTATTGCAAAGATAGGCCGAGCTGCCATCAGGAGAGCAAACAGGCTTACAAGCCGAACAGCTCTGACCTGCTTCGGACATGGAACATGCAGGAAGCGTGTTATTGTTGTTACCACCTGTATTGCCGCCGTTACCGCCTGTATTGCCGCCATTACTACCAGGTTCAGTGCATTTCTGCGATACAGCATTACACACCTGCGTGCCCGTGCACTTGACCTCTTTCCAGTCTCCATTGAGACACATCACAGCCGTCGTTGCGTTGGCACACGCTTTTGTTGCACCATTACTGCACGAACTGCTATCGTCATCATCATCGCATGCATACGCCGTGAGTGAGGCAATCGCGACTAGACCCAGAAGAAAACGCTTGTTTAACATCATGACTACATCTCCTGATAGTGAAACTGGCCCTACAGTTTAGGCCCATTACATTTTTATGGGGACTCCACCCCCTTTGAGACAACCCTGTCAGCGGCGCGCCTTGTAGTTGCGTCAGGATATTAAATCAAGTTTTTTGTTTTGAATTGTTTTTATACTTTCTCACTTTTTATTGAATTAAATTTTACACGTTATGAATAATCACAAATGATTACATGTAGGTTTTGCGCATACATTGAATTTAACTGGCAGGCCAGTTTCTTCCAAACACACCGCGTTCCAGCCTAACACGCCACAATGCGATATTTGTTAAAACGCATTGCTCCTCTCTACAACATGCAAAACCATGGGTCTTGATTCGGATTTTTTATTCTCAATTCGGGTGGATCAAACAACACTTTGGTATCAGGCTCAATCGAATGCGTCAGCCATACGTTCGCACCCACAACACTACGCGCACCCACAACCGTCTTGCCTCCCAAAATTGTCGCTCCTGCATAGATCGTAACGTTGTCTTCAATCGTCGGATGGCGCTTCTTTTCGATGACTTTGTCTGGATCAGGGATACTCAACGCGCCCAACGTCACGCCCTGATATATCTTCACATTGTCGCCTATAATTGACGTCTCGCCAATAACAACCCCCGTTCCGTGATCGATAAAGAATCCACGTCCAATGGTTGCACCCGGATGGATATCAATGCCCGTACGGCTGTGCATGTACTCACTCAACATACGTGGCAAAATCGGTACCTGCGCTTTTTCTAGTTCATGCGCAATTCTGTGAATACCAAGGGTACGTACGCTCGGATAACTGCAAATAATCTCAGCATAACACTTTGCTGCGGGGTCTCCGTGATACGCCGCCATCAAATCCGCATGAAGCATCTGCCTAATCTCGGGTAACTTCTTAAATAAGGATAGAACAATACCATGAGCCTGGACTTCAAACGGCTCGTCCGTCGCAGGAAGCTCGAACCTCGGCTCCGGAATATTAGACGCATAGATCAGACACGTTTGAACCGTTTCTTTTAGATGCTCAAAGGCATTCACAACACGGTCGCCGATCACGTATCGAAGCCCTGCGAAATCAACGCTAATGCGCTCAACCAACCCCGGATACAAAAGGTTTTCGAGCTGACTGATCAGAGTGCGAACACATTCACGCGATGGAAGCGACAGTCCCTGCAAATTCGTTAAAAACGCCTTATCTGCATATGAATCCATCAAATTATCTATGATTTCTGTCAGATTTTTCGGATCAAGATCAGTGCTCATTTCCAAGCCTCCGTTGCAATTTGTTGCTCAAATATGCAGTTTGTATAAACCATTATTTATATTTATATATGCTATTTATTTAATTTTTTATATCAGAACACTTAACATTCACTAACGATCACACTCTTGAAACAATTCTCTGTTTATCACAAATTTATGTATTATATAGTCATTCAAACAAATAAACTAGCGAATTATATAACAATTCACTAACAAAATTTGCCTCGCGTGTTTTATCATAAAACAAGAATATTTACCAGCTAGTTTGTACAAGCGATCTCGAAGTTACGTCAACCTACGCCTCAACAAATCTGCACTGCAGGCATCTCTGCTGACATTGAACACTTGTTCGCATTTTGGCACTTTTTCATGTATTATACCTAAGATGCGCGGCAGTGCGGCAGAGGAGTGAACATGGAAAACAGACGCTTATTACCCATCGGCATTCAGACTTTTTCGAAACTTCGTGAGCGCAACGCGGTTTACGTCGATAAGACCGACCTCGTTTACAAACTTGCAAACGAGGGTTTCGTCTACTTTTTGTCGCGTCCGCGCCGGTTCGGGAAATCTCTGCTTTTGTCGACACTCAACGCCTATTTTTCGGGCGAAAAAGACCTGTTCACTGGCCTTGCAATCGAAAAGCTCGAACAGAACTGGACCAAGTATCCTGTGCTTCATTTCGATATGAGCTTTGCCAAACATACTGATCTGGAAGGGCTCAAAGAAGTTCTTGGCACGCTAATCGAGGATTACGAAAAACTATATGGCATCACCGAGAAAAAAGAAAAATTCAGTTTGCGATTAAAGGCTGTGATTGATGCCGCTCGACTTGCGACGGGCCAAAAAGTCGTCGTTCTCATTGACGAATACGATACGCCACTTCTCGATACGTTGGCCGACGAAGAAACGCTCAACGCCATGCGTATGCTGCTTCGCGATTTTTTTAGCCCGCTCAAAGCCATGGACCAACACCTGCGATTCGTCTTTTTAACGGGCATAACGAAATTCAGCCAGCTCAGCATCTTCAGTGAACTCAATAACCTCAACAATATCAGCATGAATGCCAAATATGCGGCACTCTGCGGTATTGCAGAGGATGAGCTTAAACGCGATTTTGCGCCCGAAATTAAACGTATGGCAGAGCGTAATCATTGGTCGTACGACGAAACGATACGTCGCCTCAAGAAAAAGTACGACGGCTATCATTTTTGTGAAACAAGCCCGGATATCTATAATCCATTCAGTGTCCTAAATAGCATGAGTGAGGAAAAACTCGGCTCTTACTGGTTTTCGACTGGTACGCCAACCGTTTTAGCTGAACAAATCGGGAAGTATCATGCCCTGGAACCGCTTGACCTCGAACAAGGGATCTGGCGCGATGTACAAACGTTTGATATGCCCGTTGAACGCGCGAAATCGCCCATTCCACTGATGTATCAAAGTGGTTATCTGTCTATAAAAGATTATAATCCAGCCTCCGAACTTTATAAGTTGGCCTATCCTAACGAAGAAGTACGTTTCGGCTTTATTCAATGCCTGATTCCCTATTACGGCTGCGATAATTATGAACAAAATTCCGTCTTTGTCATCGAATTTACCGAAAAGATTAAGAAGCACGACATCGACGGCGCCATGAAACTCGCCCGCGCTTTCGTCAGCAGAGTGCCTTATATGGCCACCGAACAAAACGAAAATTATTATCGCACTGTCATCTACTTGTTGTGCCGCCTCGCTTCGCCCTACGCTGTGCGCGTCGAACAAATGTCGGCTGCCGGTCGCGCTGATATGATCATCGAAACCGAAGATGCCGTCTTCTGCTTCGAATTCAAACTCCGCGGCTCCGCACAAACCGCCATCAAACAAATTGAAGAAAAAGGCTATTTATTGCCCTACGAACTCGGTAATCGAAAATTATATAAAATAGGCTGTGCCTTTGATAAAAAGAAGAAAACGCTGGGAAGGTGGATTATAAAAGAAAATTTATAGATCATTGGACTGATTGATTTAAAATTTGTTGTACTGTACTGTTAAATTATTTATAGATATAAATCTATAAATAATATCGAGAGAGCGATCATCTTGACAGAAATTGGAGTGAGAAATATGGCAATATATATCAATGAATGGCAGTGGATTCGTCCTCCAAAACAGTATAATATTGATGACAATCGTATAGAACTTGTGACGCAACCGCACACCGATTTGTGGCAGAGAACGTATTATCACTTTCAAAATGATAATGCGCCGGTATTGCAGATCACATTATCTGAAAAGTATTTCTCTTTTGTTGTTAAAACGTCGTTTGAATATAAATGTCGTTTTGATCAATGCGGCATTGTCATGTATCTCGATAGTGAAAATTGGCTTAAAGCGTCGATCGAATACGAGAATAATCGATTTCATCATTTGGGAAGCGTCGTGACGAATCACGGGTACTCTGATTGGGCTACAACGGAGATTGACGCAGGAATCCGAACGATGTGGTATCGATTGAGCCGGCGTGAAGAGGATTTTTGCATAGAATGCTCTGAGGATGGAATGCATTTTAAGCAAATGCGCGTATGTCACCTTTATAAAGCTACGGGCGATGTTTCATTTGGTGTTTATGCATGTAGTCCTGAAGATTCATCGTTTAAAGCAATATTCACCGATATGTGCATTACTGCGTGCCAATGGGCTGCGCACGAGAGGGGAACTGATTTCGAATACTTTGAATGACATAGTGGCGGGGGAGGAGTACTGATCATAGCCCTTGTTCGCATTTGAGCGCATTATCGTGTATGATCCAAAGATGCGCTACAACGCCGCAGAGGAGTGAACATGGAAAACAGACGTTTTTTACCCATCGGTATTCAGACTTTTTCAGAAATTCGGGAACGTAACGCGGTCTACGTCGATAAGACTGATCTCGTCTATAAGCTCGCAAATGAGGGTAAAGTCTACTTTTTGGCTCGTCCGCGCCGATTCGGGAAGTCCCTGCTTTTATCGACGCTCAACGCCTATTTTTCGGGCGAAAAAGAGTTGTTCACCGGTCTTGCGCTCGAAAAACTCGAACAGAAATGGACCAAGTATCCTGTGCTTCATTTCGATATGAGCTTTGCCAAACATACCGATTTGAAAGGGCTCAAAGAAGTTCTGGGCACACTGATTGAGGATTACGAAAAACAATATGGCATCACCGAGAAAAAAGAAAAATTCAGTCTTCGTTTAAAGGCTGTGATTGATGCCGCTCGACTTGCGACAGGCCAAAAAGTCGTCGTTCTCATCGATGAATACGATACGCCGCTGCTCGATACGTTGGCCGACGATAAAACGCTCAATGCCATGCGTATGCTGCTTCGCGACTTTTTTAGCCCGCTAAAAGCCATGGATCAGCATTTGCGATTCGTCTTATTGACGGGCATAACGAAATTCAGTCAGCTTAGTATCTTCAGCGAACTTAATAACCTCAATAATATCAGCATGAATGCCCAATACGCGGCACTCTGTGGTATCACCGAGGATGAGTTAAAACGCGAGTTTGCCCCGGAAATTGAGAACATGGCCAAGCGTAATCACTGGTCGCACGACGAAACGATACGTCGCCTAAAGAAAAAGTACGACGGCTATCATTTTGCCAAAGAATCGCCCGACATTTATAATCCGTTCAGCGTTTTAAAAAGCATGAGTGATTTAGATCTCGGCTCCTATTGGTTTTCGACTGGCACGCCGACGGCTCTGGCTGAACAAATCGGGAAGTTTCATGCGCTAGAACCGCTTGATCTCGAAAAAGGGATATGGGCTGTACAATCTACTTTTGATATTCCTGTCGAGCATGCCACTTCGCCCATTCCACTGATGTATCAAAGCGGGTACCTGTCGATCAAAGAATACGATGCTCAAACCAATCAGTATCGACTCGCGTACCCCAATGAGGAAGTGCACGATGCATTTTGCAGATGTTTAGTTCCGTATTACGCAAATGTTGATATGTTCCAGACTGATACATTCCTCATCAAATTCGTCAATTCAATTCGCGTTCACGATATCGATGGCGCGATGAAACTCGCCCGCGCATTCGTCAGCAGCGTGCCTTATATGGCCACCGAACAAAACGAAAACTATTATCGGACGGTTATTTATTTGTTGTGCCGCCTCGCTTCGCCATACGCAGTGCGCGTCGAACAAATGTCTGCCGCTGGTCGCGCCGATATGATTATCGAAACCGAAGACGCCGTCTTTTGCTTCGAATTTAAACTTCGTGGCTCCGCACAAACCGCTATCAAACAAATCGAAGAAAAAGGCTATTTATTGCCCTACGAACTCGGTGACCGAAAATTATATAAAATCGGCTGTGCCTTCGATAAAAAGAAGAAAACACTGGGTAGGTGGATCATTAAAGAGGGATAGATGATAGATGATAGATGATATGCCAAAGCCTCCCATAAATAGAAAATCTATTTATGGGAGGCTGGCTTTCACGAATCACGGGCATCTTCATATATAAAGTAGAATATTATAATTTTTTGAGACATCAGCTTGCTACAACAACTGGATTTTAAGCGTTATAACTTCTTTCACATATTTTACAAACGCGTAAATTGTAGTCATTTTGCATTTGAGGATCTTGATAAAACTCAATTCATAAGCATTTTCAATGCTTCGTTGAAATATATATTCAATTAAATATATTATAACTAAATATACAAATTCATCCTTGTGCGCTTTCGTCTAGCTAATATATAAAGTTCTATCCCCCTACTCACTCTTTTTAAACTCGATCACCAAATTCACATGATGAATTTTGAGAGCTTTGAGTTGATCCATAGCAGCCACAACGGCACCATGGGTTGCACGGTGATCTGCGCGAAGATTAACGATCAAATCTGGCGTGGCCATTACTTTTTCAAGCATCACAAGTTTTAGCTCCTCTGGTCCATGTGGCTTAGGATCCTTTTCGACATAGATCTTCCCATCTTCATCCACAAAAACCGTCAAAGACTCTTTAGGCTTATCACTTTCGATATTCGAAGCTGAAGCAAGCTCAATGTCGATGATCGCTTCTTCCGTAGAACTAGCAGTCTGTGTAAACGACATCGTAACGATCAAAAAGACGAGGAGCAAGAACACAACATCGATAAGCGAAGTAATATCGAGATGCGGTTCGTATTTTTGGCGATTTCTTTTAATTTTCATCGCCTTTTTCCATTTTTTGTTGTGTGTTAGACGTTGTTTGAGCGGAAACTTCGGGGGGCGGCGCGATGACATCCAAGATTGCATTCGAAGCGTCTTCAAGCTCCAAAACGAACGCATCGAGCTTCGAAACCAGGTAACGATGCATCAAAAACGCAGGAATAGCGACACAAAGACCGGCAGCCGTAGTAATGAGCGCTTCCCAAATACCGCCAGCGAGCATTCCAGGATTGGCCTGACCGCCAGCATTAAATTCGGTAGCAACACGCCCAAAAACCTGAATCATACCCGTAACAGTACCCAACAGCCCAAGAAGCGGCGAAATACTAGCTAACGCACCGAGCATTGAAAAGAAACGCTCGAGGCGAGCGGTTTCACGTGAGGCTGTATCCGAGATCTTTTCTGAAAGTGCCTCACGAACAAGTTTGCGGGCATTGAGTGCAGTTTTAACAATAGTAATGAGCGCGTTATCTGAACCGTCGCACAACGTGTAAGCTCGCTCATACTGCGCGTTACCAATTGCTTCGAGCAATGCATTTTTCTTTGTTCTTAGCTCGCGAAAGGCTTTTTTTAGAACAATGAGTCTCTGTACAAAAATGACGACGCTTGCAATGGAGCAGAGCGCAATCGGTATCATAAAGACACCGCCTTTTGACAGAAATTCAAAACAATTTTTTAGGATATCAACCATAGTAGTTTCAATTTATTGTATTTTTTAACTCAGTTTATTCAAGCAAGCTGAATATTTTAACTTGAATGATCAACTTTTGTGAACGCGTTTTACGCAACCCAACCGGGTTCGAACATACGCCGAAGGCGAAGAGGGGGTAGCGGCGTATCGTCGAAGCCCAAAGGCGCAGGATCGAGGAAGCAAGCTTAAAGAAGCGCAGCAGACGAAGAGAATGCGCCTTTGGCGAAGAGGATAGCCGCTCAGGGGGAGACTTCCCCCACCAAAACAATGTTTAACATTTTAGATTAGAAAAAATCATTTTTGGGCCTGATCCGGGCGATCTGTTTGGGTACGAGCATCATTCAAAAGTGCATAACACATTGCGTATTCAAACTGATTTTTCTCGATCAAAACAAAAAAGTCTTCAAATTTTAAGTCTTCAGCCTGCAGAAGTTTATCCATTTCAAGCTTTTTTTTGCGTTTTCCGTGACGCAGAAGCGCCATACCGATGAGCAATCCCAAAAATAAGAAGCCAATGGCCTGGAGCAGCGCAAACGTAGACCATCCCAAGATAATGAAGACGAAAAACGCGCCGACGGCCGCAACGAGCACAGCATTCAACGTGACCAGGATATAGATCTTGGCGAGCGCGTGCTCGAAATAATCAGCAAGCTCGATGAGGCGTTGAGAAGTCGTCGAAGATGAAGGAGACATAGGCTGCCCAAATTAGACAGGAGTAACGAAGCCGCGTTCTGGCGCGACATCAACAGGGATCGCGAGAACATCGCACTGTGCGCAAGCACATTGAATAAAACGCGCAAGCGCCTCAGATGATTTCGCAAAAACGACAGCGATATCCCCACCGCCAGCCCCAGAAGTTTTGATCGCTGCGTCATGCTGATCTGCGATCTTACGAAGGCGAATGAATTCAGACGTTAAAATAGAACGTCCAATAATTTGCTGAAGGCCTGCAAGGATTGGTTCAAAATCGCGAATTTTATTCAAAAACTCAGCATAATAACTTTCTGAATACGTTTTTGATGACAAAATAAAGTCCGAAAAAGCCTGATTCTGAGCAGACAGTCTTTGGATCATTTTCTGATAAGCCTGATCTTGGTCATGCGAGAGGGCTGCATTGACAAAAGAAGTTGTGGCGGCTTCACCGCGCATGGCGATCAGGCAGCACGGCGGGAGACAAGCTTTGGGCAAGCGCACTATTTGGGGCGCATGCGGACAATCACGAACAAGGACGATACCGCCAAATAAACTCGCGATAATATCAGCGCCAGAACCGACGCCACCTTGAAACAGGCGATGTGCTTGAATCGCCTTGATACAATCCAAATAAGTTCCGAACGATTTTCCTTGTGCTTTAGTCGAAGCCTCGCACGAAGCAACGACCGCTGCAGCGCTTGACCCAATCCCGAGTTTGGAACCATTTTCAGAAAAAAACGCGCTATTTTCAAACTCAATGCACGCATCTTTCAGCTGATCATCAAACGTCAACTGAGCCATACGTTGAGCAAACGCATCGCGGGGTTTAGCTCCAAGCAAGATTTTGGCGACAAGGCGACGGTTCAGTGCAACGACCATACAGGGCGCACCGTACATGACAGCGTATTCGCCAAAAATAAGGGCTTTGGCATAGCCAAAGCCCTCGCTCATCTGTTGATGTTCTGCGGCCATTTAACCCGAAACGTCAAAAAAGTTATCGTTGTTTTGCGAGTTTATCACGCAATCTTTGCTGAAAAATAAAATAGTCGCGAACTTTTTCTCTACGTTTTAGTTCTGCCATTAAATTTTCCTTAGCATATTCCTGCATTGCAATTTCGCTGTCAGCAATGGGTTTTACGGCCTGATTCAAGATATTGAACAAGCCGACCATACGCCACACATGATCGCTTTCTTGGACCATAACGAACTCTTGTCCCGGCAAGTTCGTTTCGATGGTAACAATATAAGGGCTATCGGATTTTTTAATGCTTTTGAACTCGACCCCAGAGTTGGTCTGCTCGTTGAATACGAGCTGATCTGGTTTAAACATAAATTTAAAGAGATCGAAGGCGTTGTTGATGTTGTGTTCTTTGAGGATGTTCGTCCCCGTACGGTCGCGCATTGTCCTATGTTCGATGGGATCGAAATACGTCTCGATAATGAGGTCAACGCGCAAGAGGGAGGCATAAGCATTGATGAAGAGCATTTTGCTTTTAGAGTCGATCATTTCCCAAATCAGGTCAACGCGGCAGGCTTGGTGATCTGGTTTAGCCTGATAATTTGGGTCATTTCCGCACGCACGGAGGAGATCGATGAAAAAGACATAAGCCTGACGTTCGTCCATTGCAGCGAGAGCCGCCCTATCGATGACAGGAGCCTCAGGCGCAGCAGCAGCTTCTGTATTTTCCGCTTCCGGAGCAGCCTTTTCAGAATCCTGAGCCCAAACGTTCGCAGAAGCCAAACAACCTGCGATTCCCAAAATACCCAACCAAGTTGAAAATTTGCGCATAATCCGACCAAATCTAAAAACCAAAAAAGCCCCCAATACAGGGAGCTTTTTTGTATTGCGTAATAGCAAGATTGTCAAGGCGAGAGGCCAAAACGCGAGATTAATCCTTCATATCGAAGGTCATCGAGAGCATCAACTCGAAGCTGCAGGCTGTTTCACCGCCGCAATGCTCGAGGCGATATTTCATCGCTTGATACGGATCAAGCTCAAGTTCGACCATAATTTTGAGGTCATTGTACTCGCCAAAATAGGTCGCAAGATCATCGATCACAAATTCAACGAGTTTTGCTTCATTTTTATGACGCATCGAGTCCATCGTGATGAGCCAATAATCACGAATGGTTTCGTTGTCTACAGGATCAACGATCGCAACGGTTGCATTTTGAACGATTGCCATCAAATCTTCGTCAAAATCTGAAATTGCACTGAGGTAGGCATTGCCAAGATCGATGCTGGAAAGAAGGACGATATCACGATCAAACGTAATACGTTGATAAATAACCGCCTTGTTATCGGTATAGGGTGTTTCGGGGATCGAAACTTTAAGTACGGCAGTCAATGCGTCATAGTGCGTATCCGTTTCGCAGGCAGAGAAACAAAATGCACTGACCATCAACAAGAAAGCCCCCAAATACGATCGTAATCTTTTCATAAAAGTCCTCCTGAGCAACAAGCTCACTACAGTTTAGCGAATTTATCCGCGCATTTTCAAGAAAAAGCGCGACACCTATCGCTAAAATCGATACTGCACCCCCATCGTCGCGCCAACCGGAATGCTGAACCAACCTTCTGGTATTGGCGCAATGTTCAACGTCAAAAAGCCTTCAAGCACGAGATAAAACGGATCTTTGCCCAAATTCAGCCCTAATGCCACGTTAAATCCAAATAATCCTGGTGTATCGTTGTACTCAATATCGTCATCATTGCATCCCAGATCGTTGCTACCAAACGCCTTACACGTCAAACTCGTCGTTACTGCAAACGGCGTCATGTATTCGCCTTCCAGGCCGATCGTCATATATGTCCTGATCCAATGAAAATCAGCAGAAATGCCTGCACTGGCATCGAATCGTAGGACTTGAAACGAGTCGTACAGGTCTTTTGCTTTGTCCTGAAAAACACCTGAGACCGAAAAAGCCCCCTGTACGAAGAAATGCTCCGTGATCATGTACGTCACACGTGCCGATGCGCCCACAGTTTGAGGCGCTGAAGACGTATCATAGAGCGCATACGTAAAATACAACGCATTGAGTTCAAGATAAATACGGCCCTCTTCACCCGAAAATAGCGGCGGCGGCGCCAATGCTGGCATCGAAAGACAAGTGTACAAATTTTCAAGTTTTAGTGAGATTGCATCCGCAAATACGGAAGCGGGCTCGCTTGCGCCTCCCTTTAATTTTACATGATCCTCACTTTTTTCGGGAATTGGCGCAATTTCATAAGTTATTTCATCATTTTCTAGATCATAAAAATCGATTTCTGCATCAAAAGAACCGTCCTCTTTTTGTACAAAGCGCAGAAAGACTAATAGATCCGTATCTAACTGACGCGCTAACCGTCTCGCATCTTCAATTTTTGTCTGGCGATAGACGGCATTTTGCATAAAAAGTGCGCGAGCCTCGGTATAATACTGTACTCTATCTTTGGGCTGACGTCCTTCGAGCAGCACAACGTGCGGAGAAATGCGAATAAACTCCATGAAGGCACGTCGAACCATGTGCACGCGCTCGACGGGAACCTCATCTAGTTCACGCATCATCGACAGCTGCGTATAAGCATAGAGCTGTAACGCATGCGACATTAATTTCGTATCAAAGTATCGCGCCATTGAGCGTTCGAAGTTTCTCAAAACACGTTCGAGTGTCGAAAGCGCAGTCTCGTAATTCAAGCTAGCGGCGTAGGTTTCAGCGTAAGCCATATCGATTTCGGCTTGCGCAAACGCATCTCTTTCTTCATAAGCATTTTTTTCAAACGCCTCGTTTAACGTAGAATCGCTGACGACTCTTAAGATTTTATGTGCACGCGCATGTTTCATCAGCTCATGGCGTACAGCCGTCACATCGATATCGCGCGCCGTAGGTGAATTCGGCCACAAATAAATCGGTATGGCTTTTGGAAAAAATGCAATGCGTTTTCGCGCATCTTGGGGCACAGACATTTCGGGCAGATACTCGTACTTAGACTGAGCATAGGCCTGCGGCTCAAAAAGCGTCCCTACTGACACGGCTGTCAACGACAGCAAGACGCTCAAAACTAACTTACCTAACCGCGTCAATGCGCTACCCCCACCGGAAAGATGCCCGAACATTGACGTAAACAGGTATCAGACATTTCGAAGCAGCAGCCATTTCCGGTGTCATCCAAAGCTGACTCGAGTTCGACGGCTACATCCGAAACACTCCCTAAGCCGGTAATCGCCGTGGCTTGAACACTAAGCGTTTTACGCGTTGCCGTTGTCACACTATAAATCTGCCATTTCATCGGTTCATTTTGTTCTGAAACGATCGCCATGATCTCATCTAGACGGGCTGTAGCACTGCTGATACCTTTTAAGGATTCGTGTGCTGCTTCTGATGCAAACATCAATATTTTTTTATCTAAATAGGCAACCACCCGGTCGTCTCTGATATCAAAGACACCATCTTCATAAACATCCACATACGCAACAAGGGTTGCAAAGGCGACATTTCCGAGCGACGACGCATACAACGAAACGGGCCTGCGCAATCTAACCCTGCGCTCACCGTTTGGCGAAATGTCAAAACTATCTAACCGGGCGGAAGCATACTCTGACGTCACGAGCGTATTCCCGTCAAGCCGGGTTAAAAACACGCCCAATCTGACGTTGTTGCACATTTTTGCACTGGGTTTGCAAAATACACCTTTTGCAAGCGGCTCGGTTAATCTGACGTAAAAATCGTAATCTCGATAATAATCAACACAGGAAAGCTTATTTGCTTTTGAGCTATCCACGTTCTCCATGACGATCATATTTGAATTCGAACGCTCATGGCTACAGTATTCAAAATCCTTCCACAAACAGGCTTCACTGTCATTTTGAACGGCCGATTTATAATTGAGACGTTCAAAATTGCCGCAAATTTTACTCCCCGAACAATGACTCAAATTTAAACGCCATCTGCGCATTTCCTGATCAGTAAACGTCGCGTGAAGTTTATCAGACGAAACGTAAGCTTCATCAAAGCGAACGCAGCTGTAGTAATCGATCTGATAATCCATCATATTAGGCAGATCGTCGAATTCTTCATAAGAATTCATATTAAACATTTCGATAATGCCAGCGAGCTGAGTATCATACTGTTTTAATACCATGCGATGGTACCGCAGTTCGCCGCCATCCGTTTGGACATTGTAATCCACGCGTCCTGACTTCAAAGTTTCGACAAAGTATCCTTCAAAACTTTCGGGATCACTGCAAGCGCTTAGCGTAAAGCAGATCAGCATAAAAGCCAGGAGCCCCATCTTCACGCCAGACTTTGTTGACGCAGCGCAGAGGGGGTAGCGGCGTATGGCAGCGCATTTTAAGGCGCCGCTATCGTCAGCAAGCTGCGATACGCGGCGCCGTTCGGGCTTCTCGCTTCGCTCAATACGCCCGAACCCATTTTTCCTGCAAACCGACTTCGAGCGCGCGCCATAGACGCTCAGGGGGAGACTTCCCCCCTTCAAACCAAGCCAAAGCCAAAAGCGAGCCAAACCTTGCATGAACTTAGCCCTTACGGAAAAGCGAGCACAACGTCTTCGCCATATTTATGAACAAGTGCATCCACGCGCTCTAAAAAAGCGCCACGCTGTTTCCAAAATTGTTCAAAACTGGCTTTATCCTTCGAATCAGGATTAGGGAAAAGCAAGCTGTAGGTCAGATCTTTGTCAAGGTTTCGAATCGCATCGACAAAGTGCCTGCTAAACCGCTCAGTCATCATGAAGCGCTCGGTCACCTTTTGGTTTGCCCCCCACTGAAAACCAGCGCCATTATCGATCGAAACGATTTGGCTATCCTTATACTGACAATTCACGCCCCACCATTCGGGAACCCCTGAAAATCTGTCCCAGTTTCCCAATAAAAAGTCGAAAACGAGCACTTCAGAGATCTGTGCTGCGAGCTTTTCAGTCGTAAGATCGGGAGAACGTTTGAGGATTTCGGCAAACAACTTAGAAGTGTGTTGATTGTGTGCGATAGGCGAAAGCGCCTTAGACAGCTCAGGAAATTCAAAAATGGGCGAATCTGCACGAAGCCAAGTTTTCCACATGGAAGTCAGCTCAATCGGAAAACGCGTGAATCCTGGTATCCATTCTTTATAAGTTCCGTAGACATAGCGCTTTCCATCGACATCTTTACGCCAAGTGATATCAGCGAGTTCCTTTCGGTAAGTTGCTGCTTTGGAAGAACGAGAACGGCCATAAAGTTGATAAAAGTCTTCATAACTTATGCGCACTTCACGATTGTAAGGCACTTTGAAATCGCAGCCAATCAGTTCACAAAGGCGCCAAGCAGCGATTTCGGCACGATAATTCGATTGAAGGCGCGTCTGAAGCGGTTTGAAGGCAGCTTCTTCTTTGCCATTCTGCATCAACTTGAGTGTAACGGTAGAACCTCCGCCTAACGGACTAAGATCTTGGAAATCACGCGCTGTAATCGTCCATGGCTCAGAGATAAAGTGAGGATCTTCCGTAAACGAACGAAGTCGGAAAGCTTGAACCTCTTCTGCAAAACGACGTTCCCGAGGAAGATTATCTATAAAATATCGAACCTGTTCAAACTTGCCTGCGTCAAACAACGTTTGAATATAGCCGGTTTCAAACGCGAGATCTTCTGGATAAAATGCATGACCAAACGCGTACAACTGTATTTTATTATCAAATGTATCTTGATCAGCGTTTTCATCAACAAGCAAATCGCCATTATCCAAAGCTTCAATTTCCTGTTTGATATGAAGATTGAGATAATTTTCGTAATTGACAGTATTTTGAAAAGCTAAGGACGCAGTTTCAACGGCTTGTGCGACGAGCGCGCTTTGATCGATGATATCGGATTCAGGCGCTTGTGCGAGCTGAGGGGTAACCTTGGGCGGGTGCGGATCAAAATACGGATGAATCCAAGCAAAAAATCCCATTAAGTAGCAGAGGTACAAGATTCCAACGACAAAGCAGGCGATGACAAACGCCCAAATAAAGCTGACAACGCCAGCCATTTTATGTCCCGACTCAATTTCTTCGAGGGGCCCGACAGTCGTCGGTGTCGCTTCAGGATTATTTAACTTGATTTCGCTGAGGCTAATTTTGGGTGCATCAAGCGTTTTTGAGGGACGATTTTCTGGTTTGAGTTCGTCCGACTCGCTCTCGACGAGTAGCTGACGCGTTTTACTTTTTTTACCGCTTGATTTCTTTTGTAAATCGACCTCGATGCGGACATTTTTTTCATCAGAGCAGAGCAGATCATCCTTGTGTAAATCGTTGTAGATCTTTTTATCCCCTGCCCGTTCTGCTTCAGCATCGAATGGGCAAGCGACATCCTCCGAACGAGATCTAATCGAATGATCGTCCTCTGTTGTGGCATTTTTAGGAGCAATATTCGCTGCAATTTCAGCGAGTTTTTCATTATCGGGCGCAGGCGAAGAGACGGCGCCTATGGAGATGGAGGAAGCGAGGTCATTGTGCGAAGGATCGTCTTGATTTACAAAAAGGGATTCTGCCTCAACAAAACCGTTACAACGCAACGGTTGATTTGAGCCATCCAGTTGGATCTCGCCATTCCATGTTTCGAGTTCTGCTCGTGGAAAATAATTATCAACAATGAGATTATCGATATTTCGAGAAACTTCGGCGTGAGCTTTCGGAGGATCAAAGACGCCCTGAGCCTTTAATTTTTCAATCGGCGAAGCACCTGCTACCGCCTTAGCGTGCGGAGCAACACGAAAATCGTGTCTTAAAATACGGGCACGCGGTTTTTGGGGTTCTGCATCGGTGACTTCAGCGACCGCGACCTGAGCATTGACTTGAGTTTCATTGGATAGACTAGCAGATTCGACGGGCAGCAAGCCATAGACGCTTTCACGAGCCGGTTCATGCGGTTCATCTTCTTCGAAGATGATCTCCCCATCGACTTCCTGAAGCTCTTCAAATTTCGTGAAAGATCCTGCTTTTTCACGAATTTTTTTATCCGCCATCGAATCCAAAACAGCATTACTGCTGATATCTTGAATTTCTTCATAGACGGTGTGTAATCCCGAATTTTCGCTCGCAGCCAACCCTTCTTCAACGAAATCGGCAACGTCTTGAACTTCTTCATAAAGCGTGCGCAAAGCAGCTTCGGAAATACTAGCTGTTTTTTCTTCGAAGACGTCTTCGGCGCTAACTTCTTGTATCTCTTCGTAGATTGTCTTTTGATCAGTTGACGCAAAAGAGGTTTTCTTCTCGACGATATCCGAAGCTTCCAGATCCTGAATTTCCTCGTAGAGCGTATCAAGCAAGCTATCAAAGCGACCAGCGGGTTTATGAG
The DNA here is from genome assembly GCA_045599585.1 of Myxococcota bacterium. Lineage (GTDB taxonomy): Bacteria > Myxococcota_A > Bradymonadia > UBA4248 > UBA4248 > RGIG464. The sequence goes on along the minus strand of JAZRWH010000187.1, from coordinate 52,506 downwards.
AGATTTCCCATTCTGCAGAGGCTTCCTTCGTCGCAGCGGCGAGCTCTAGCGTTGGTCTGCACACTGTTTTTTCTTGCAAACAGGAGGGGGACGCAACGACTGCAGCGATATCCATTTTGGTTGAACTGCTCAGATCGACGGCATCGAGATCCTGAATCCCCGAAACGAGGGAATCATCATCTGAGCGAGCAGCAATATTTTGTTGGGTTGGCACTTTTGCCAAACCGAACGTCATCGTAGCATCAGCGCCCAAGACCACCGAAACTTCTTCCGCAGGGCTCCACGTTTCTGTCTTTGCGCGTTGATTTCCTTCGAGCAATTTTCCAAGTTCAGGCAACTCAGCAGCGATTGACTGAAGTTCCTGCGTTTCGTCCTGCTCTGCGACGAGTTTTTCGACGTCTTCCGGGTCTAGAGGTGCCATCACTGAATATTGCGTAACAACTTTTTCATCAAATTTTGATACAATTTCTTTATCATTAAGAAAAGCCAGTTTTTCGCGTTCAAGGCGTTTTAGGCCATTGGCAACGCTGACGACATAAGCGCTTTTTTTGATTTCGGCGTCACATTGCTCGCAACGCAAGCGTTTGTCATCATTTTCAAAACCGCATTCAGTGCACTTCATAGACATACCGGAAAATTAATCATCAGCGATGACTTCATATTGTTCGTGGTGGAAAAGTGTATTTGCCTGAATTTCGATGCGACGTTCGAGCTTCTTTTCGAGATCTTCGAGCGCGGCGCGTTCTTCATCGAAAAGGAGGTGAGCGACATCAGGATGCGCCAAAACGGTCAACGGTTTATGCGAGCAGGTAACAGCTTCGCGTCTTAAATCGCGCAGAATCTCGTATGCCACACTTTGTCTACTTTTGATGTACCCCTTGCCTTCGCAATAAAAGCAAGGTTCGCAAACGCTCTGAATGAGACTTTCTCGCACACGTTTGCGCGTCATTTCGACCAAGCCGAACTCAGAAATCTTAAGGATGTTCGTTTTGGCTTTGTCGTGTGTCAGAGCATCTTCGAGCGCATTATAAACCTTTTCGCGATTTACGACGCGTTCCATATCGATAAAGTCAATGATCACGATACCGCCAATATTTCTCACTTTGAGCTGATAGGCGATTTCGCGAACGGCCTCAAGATTGATCTGCAAGATCGTATCTTCAAGGGTATGACTACCGACGTATTTACCTGTATTGACGTCAATTGCCGTAAGGGCTTCAGCGGTATCGATAACGAGATAACCGCCGCTGCGAAGCCAAACGCGTCGAGCGAGTGCGCGTTGAATCTCGATTTCAATGCCATAGGCATCGAAAATGGGTTCAAAACCTTTGTACAGGGATACACTTGCAGCGTGATCAGGCAGATAGCGTTCGACGAATCCACGGACGCGTTCGTACTGAACGGGATCATCGACGACGACTTCTTCGATGCCATCCGTGAGTAAATCACGAACGGAGCGCAAAGGAAGATCTAATTCTTCGTATAAAATTGCAGGTGATTTTGTTTTTTCGAATTTTTGAAGGATATCGCGCCACAAATTTGTAAGGTAATTAAAATCTTCATCAATCTGCTGTTCAGTTGCACCTTCGCTTGCGGTACGCACGATAATGCCCGTCCCAGCCTGACGTCTTTCGTTCACGAGATCGCGCAACCGCGTACGTTCAGTTTCGCTGTCAATTCGGCGACTGACGCCGATATGATCAAACGTCGGCATGTGTACGAGAAAACGTCCAGGCAGAGAAATATGGCTCGTAATACGGGCACCTTTTGTACCGATCGCCTCTTTGGCAACCTGAACCAGGATTTCCTGACCTTGTCTTAATTTTTCCTCAATGGGGCCGACAGAGCGACTTTGTCCTCTTGACTGAGGAATTTCAGGATCATCGACGGCATCAGCGTCAACTTCCTGCATATAAGCTTCATGTTTGTTATAGACATCAGAAACGTAAAGAAACGCGGCCTTTTCTTGTCCGATATCAACGAAAGCGGCCTGCATGCCCGGCAGCACGCGCAGCACGCGCCCTTTATAGATATTTCCTGCCGTCCCTCTTTCGCAGTTTCGTTCCAGAAAAAACTCGCTGATCGCTCCATTTTCGACGAGCGCCACACGCGTTTCATGGCTCGTCGTATTCATAACAAGTATATTGCTGCCCATATTGGCTCCATATAAAAAATCAGCCGGCTGTTACTTCACTTTCTTAAGCCCACACACCGGCATGCCGTCTTTACGCCAAAAACCTTATTTTTTCACTTATGGAATAGCAAAGGCTTCACTTTTTTGAGCGTGACCTCAAAACACCTTTCCTCAAATTGTCGAAAAAGTATAACCACAAACGCCTGTTTCACACATTTTGACGTAATTTGCGCTATTTTTTAGTCATTTTGATATCAAAATTGAGTGATTATTGCGTTTGTTGAGATTATAGAAGTAAGTTGATGTATCTATATTGGATACATCCCTAAAAAACGTAAACGAGCTTCAGCGCGGGCAGACGCTCTAAGAGCACAAAACAGCGCGGATACAGGAAATCAGAGAATGGATCAGTCAGATCAGAGACATATCGCTCTTGGCCCTTTTGACCTTTTATCGCCGATCGGGCATGGGTCGATGGGTGTAGTCTGGGAAGGTGTGCACCGAACAGCCGGCACACATGTCGCCATTAAAGTTATTACCGCAATGGGCGCAGAAGATGAGACCTTTAGACTCTCTTTTTCGAATGAGGTACGTGCTGTTGCACGACTTCACCACCCTTCGATCATTAAACTTTTAGATTACGGCGTGACGGACGACGATCTTTTTCAGGCATCAGAAGGCGCAATCGCAAGTGGAAGCCAGTACTATGCCATGGAACTTGCGAACGGCGGCGTACTTCCTCGCCCCAAAACACCACTCGCATGGCATCGAACCCGTTTTTTGATTCTTGAAATCTTAGACGCCTTGGCTCACGCCCATGCGCGAGACGTCATCCACAGAGATATAAAACCCGCAAATATCCTCTTGATGCGAGACAATGCACACATGCGCATCAAGCTTACGGATTTTGGTATTGCCAAAGCAGTTGGTGCAAAAGAGCTCCCAGGGGGTATCGTTGCCGGAACACCACGCTACATGGCTCCAGAGCAGATTTTGAACAAACTTCGAGATCAAGGCCCCTGGACTGACCTTTATAGCGTCGGCTGTTTGGCCTATCAATTCGCATCCGGAAAACGACTTTTTTCAGAAGTTTCTGGCACTGCTGTACTTAAATGTCAGATTACAGACAATCCAGCCCCTATCGTCGGAAATCACATTCCTCAAGGTTTTCAGGCTTGGCTCGACCGAATGCTTGCCAAACGCATCAGCGACCGATACCAATTTGCAGCCGAAGCAGCTTGGGATCTCATTAATTTGCCCGACCCTGAAATTCTTGAACCCGAATCTGAGGAAGCTGAATTTGGGAGTTCAAACGAACATAGTGCCATCAACGAAGTATGCGTCAGCGGCAGTTCCAATGTTTTTGACAACATCTGCTCCCCCTCGCAACAAATTGCCCCCGTCGCAACAGACAAAATCGTCGATCTTACGAATGAACTGCTCAACGACACGGGGGATACGCTTCGTATGGATACACAAGAAATTGCCAATGCGCTGACGCGAGGCACCCACCTTGTGCATAGTCCACATCCAGTAGCAGCCAACGAGCATCTCGAAACGTTGGCCGAAATGCTGCACAATAACGTCGTTAAGCCCGAATTTTACCACGATCATCCGCTTATTCCTGCCCCCAAGACCTGGAAACGAGATTCCTTCGAGACAAACATCCAGCTTAACGGCGCAGGCCTCGGCCTTTGGGGCCTTCGTACTATTCCGCTCGTCGACCGTGAACACGAACGTGACGCCATCTACGACTCGCTTCTTCAAACACGCCGTGATCATATCACGCGCACGATCATCATTGACGGCCCCAAAGGTGCCGGCAAATCTCGACTCGTCGAATGGATGTTCCAACGTGCACACGAATTAGGCTTGGCCCATAACATCAAAGCACTGCACTACGCAGATCACTACAATGCCTCCGGTGTTGCCCGCGCTATGATGTACCACCTTGCTTGCCAAAGCCTCACCCGCATTGAAGCGCTTGAGCGCGTACGTGCCTTTTTGGCAGATCATCCCCTCACGCCTGAATACGATGATGCCCTCCCCATCCTCGAACTCATGCATCTAAAGGATGATCCTGATCACCCCGTACCGGCCATTCACTTCAACTCAAAAGACGAACAATTTGCAGTACTTCACCGTTTTCTTAGAAGACTCTGTCAAGATCGCGCCGCAATTTTGTGGTTAGACGATTTTCATCTCGCGAATGACTCACTTAATTTCGTCGAATATTCGATGAAACAAGCCAAAACGGCGGATGTCCCCCTTCTCATTCTCTGCACATGCCGCAGTGAAGAGATTACCAAAGAAAGCGCTCAACATGAATCTTGGATGGCGCTCATCAATCAACCTGGCATCGTCCGCTTTACGATTGATCCACTCCCGCCCGATGCACACCGAAAACTCGTGCACGAACTCATCGGCCTCGACGACGAGCTTTGTCAAAAAGTCGCCGAACGCACCGGCGGTATGCCGCTTTTTGCAATCCAACTCATCGGCGATTGGATTGAACGAGGGTTGCTCGTACCAGGCCCCAATGGCTTTAAACTCAAAGACGGAACTTCCGAAAATCTCCCTGACTCACTGCACGAAGTCTGGCTCTCTCGCCTCCGTCTCATCTTTAAAGACACGAAAGTGCAGCAGTACGCCATTGAGCAGCTCGAGATTGCCGCTTCGCTTGGCCTCCAATTCGATGCCGACGAATGGCGCATCGCCTGTTCCGCAGCAGAACTCGGGTCAACCAAAAAAACACTCGAAATCATGTTGGAACACAGGCTCTTCGAAATGCGTTACCCCAACGTCTGCTTTACCCACTCCCTGTTGCTCGAATCCCTCCTGCGACACGCCGAAGAAAATGGCAGAACACGACAGCACAACGTCATTTGCGCTGATATGCTCCGCGACTATTTTTCCAATTCCTTTGAGCTTTACCACGAACGACGCGCAAAACACCTCTTCGCTGCTCAAGTCTGGGAATCCTGCATCGAACCCTTCCTGCAGGCGGCTTCGATCAGAAAACAACGCGGGGAATATGCTATCGCACATGATCTCTTCCGAAAACGCGAAGAAGCCCTCAACGCATGCAAAGCTGACGCTAACTCCCCAATCCGAGCTCTCGGCTGGGTTACCGAAGCGAATTGCTGCACAGTCGAAGGCAAATTCGAAGAAGCGAACGTCCTCGTTGATCGTGCCATCACACTAGGCAATACCATTAAAGCCCCCCTCGTACTCGCACTCGCCTACAAAGAAAAAGGTCAAGCACTACAATACCAAAATCGCATTACTGAATCGATTGACGCACTCATCGTTTCGCTCCAATACTTCGAACAGATCAGCCCAAAACGACGACAAACCTATGCTTCAACCCTCGCCGAAGTTTACGGTAACCTCGGACGCGTCTACGATGTTCGACATGAATGCGAAACCGCACGCAGTTTCCTCGAAAAAGCCATCGAAATCCAAACCTCAATCGATGACAAATTCGGTCTTGCGCGCTCCTATAACGCCATGGGAAACGTCCTGCAACACAGCGGACTTTTTGAAGACGCCAGACGCGCCATCGAATACGCTTTCAATCTCTTCGAACACCTCGGATGCCGACTCGATATGGCTAATGCCCTCAATGATATCGGCGAAGTCTACCGACTCGGTTACAATCAACCTGATGCCGCTGAATCCTATTATCGACGCGCTATCGGAATCTACCACGAACTCAACGTTTCGTACGGAAGCACGACGACTATCAACCTCGTTTTGCTCCTCCTCTCCAAACAACGCTATACCGAAGCAAAAACCATCGTCCTTAACCAAATTCCCATCCAGGAAGCTAACCTCCAGATTCTCGACCTCAACTGGCTTTACGCTGAGCTCCTCGTCTGCTGTGCTGCTACCTTCGATTGGCCAACCTTCAACCAAACTGTCCAACGACTTGCAGTCTCACTCCAAGAAGGTGGCATCGTTGACGGCGATATCCTCTACTGCGCTGAACTCGCTATGCACTTATGCCTCCGCTACGCCTCCCGCGAACAAGCACGACTCGTCCACGAAATCGCTCACAAACAAGCGATGGCTCTTGGAGATTTTAAGGCTATTGAGCGATTAAATAAATTCTAATTCATCATCTTAGTAGATTTGTCGACTAATATTTTGTTTTTGCGCGGCTATTCTCCTGCGTCGAATACGCCTTGCGCGCACGCCTATTGGCCTGATGGCCAATACGGCTCTGCGGCCGGCCTATTTGCTCTGCAAATACGGCCGGCTTAGCCCACAAAAAGGCTTTCTTGCCCACTGGCGATCTCTATCATTATATATAGTCATCGTTGACACATGCGCTTACCCCACACTGTCCTCTTGTATTTTCGTCTTTTGACAATCCCCCAATCGATAGGTTAGTTTTATTTTGGCTGGCTGCAATTTGACATGATTTGCAAACCGATAAGCTCGGCATACAACATGCATTTATGATTGACATAGACTTTTGTTGCGCATGTATGACTTGCGCACGTTGAAGGAGAATTTATGTATAAATCGATCGTTGTACTTCTCGCATCCTGCGCTGCACTCCTTTCCATCGCCCCCGCTTGCTCTTTAATCAATGAAGGCGATCCCTGTACCACACCAGGTCATTCAACATGTGATCTGGACGATATATATTTGTGTACTGAAGAATCTGAGTACCACAAAATCGATACATGCAGCTCCCATGAATCTTGTCGAGAAGTTGGTAGCCTGGCAGCTTGCTATACAACGTGTAACGCAAGCGAAATCGGAACGAGATTTATTCATGATGGCATTACCGTGACGACGGAAATTTGCGACTACATGAGCGGATATACCTCCTCCGCCCCCATCCTCACCTACTCCAATTACCCCTGTTCCGCCCCGGGAACCTATATTTGCGAAGGCAACTTTGTTTACTACTGCAACAATAACTTCGAGTACGAAGTGTCGAAAGACTGCACTTCCAATGAAGCCTGCAGAGAAATTGGTCACCAAGCGGCTTGTTACACCTTATGCCAAGAAACTGAAATCGGAACAAAGTATATTCATGACAGAAACAGAGTTATCGCAGAAACATGCGATTACATTACAGGCTATCCCTCTGCTCCTGTCATCACTTACTCAAATTACCCCTGTTCCACACCAGGAACCTCTATTTGCGAAGACAACTTTGTTTACTATTGCAACTATAACTTCGAATATGAAGTTTCAAAAAACTGTGCTGCTAATGCATGTCGCGAAGATGACACGGGAGCCGATTGTTACGAAAAATGTCCCTCAGAACTCATTGGCGCAAATGACTACTCTTGTGACAACAATGATCATATCCATACTCAAAAATGCTACGTCTTTCCTGGCTACGAAGATGATGACCCCGTTTTAGTTTACGACACAGATCTGTCAGTATGTGCCTCAGATAACGTCATTTATAGTTGCGTGCAGGGTCAAATCGTGTCCAATGCATGTCCAGCCCCCATCCCCGAGAATAATTACAAAGGTCAGTGCGTTCCAAGGACGACACTATCCTATGACAAGCGCACCCAAGAACACCTCTATTTGGCTGAGTGCAAATAGCACACACCGATTATCGTATCCAAACGAGCAATCAAGCCGAAGCATTCAATGTAGCTTCGGCTTTTTTGCATCACTTTACAGACGTAGCCTTGTTACCTAAGTGCGAGCGTATCGAAAAAGTCACATTATTACGCATTCATTGCACACTTTTAGGGAACAAATGCACGACCCCTGCTGTTTTATGCGGCATTAAGCGTTCAAAAGAAGCATACTTTTCTTTTTAGACTTGGCATGAATACTGCGTTAATTTTATCTGTGAGTTGAACGTCACAGCGCGAGAAGGGATTCTCGACACGAGGAAGGATTCTCGACATCATCAGACGACGCGTTTTATCTGCGCTAACAAAGCGCAGGACATTATCCCATCTGCCCAAATCTTTTGGCAGAGGCATTAAAAAGAGGTTGATTATGAAAAAGGTTGCGCTTTCACTTATTTCTGCTGCTGCACTGTTAGCTTGTGTATCTGCTTGTGACCCAATCGTCGATGGCGATCCCTGCAGCATTCCTGGCAAATCGATCTGCGATTTTGACGATGTTTATGAATGCGATGCATATTATGAATATCATCGTGTTGAATCCTGCGGTCTCCATGAAGTTTGCCGTGAAGATCGCGGTTTTGCAGCCTGTTACTCCACATGCAGTGAGTCACAAGTTGGCCTTGAAAATTATGTCTGTGTTGGCGATGAAATCCAAATTGAACGTTGCACGCGCATGAATGGCTATTCGACGCCTGTTTGGGTTTATGAGAGAGCCAAAACGCTCTGCACGGACGACTACAGCTACTTCTATTGCTCGGGCAGCCGACGTATCGATACGCAATGTCCTGGATACGGTAGTCGTTGCTTACCTGATGCCTTTGTCTCCCCCACGGGTGCCTGGGAAGCTGGCTGCCGCTAATCCCTTCCATTCAGTGACATAACTGAATCCATAAACCGGAGTTTTGGCAACAGAACTCCGGTTTTTTTGTCTCTTTTTTGTTATTGTGTCGTTTAAGGCAAAACAGATGTGAGACATCCAAATTAGCTTAACCTGATCAACATGCGCAACCGTAGACGCAAGTCAAAGTAGCGCCGAACAGCTGCGATACAACGCTATGACAACCTTGACGACGAAGCATCTGCTGTTGACGCCCACGGCAAGAGGGGGTAGCGGCGTATTGGTTTCCATAGAGTCGTGTGCAACACGACGCATGGGAACCAATAGACGCTCAGGGGGACACATCCCCCTCAAAAACACTGAAAGCCTCCCCCTCGTGAACGCTTCATTTTAGAAACAATCTCAGCTGTTTGCAGCACGCAAGATGCACAATTTAGCGCAACCTCAAAACAATCCGAAATAGATCTGATGGATATCGCCATAGGCATAACCGATGCTCACGCGTTGAATGAGGCGATAACCAAGACTGACATCGAAGTGAAGAACGGCACCGACGGCAGGCAAGGAATCACGCAAGTTGAATGCATTCGAGAACCAAGCGTAGCCCCAATCAGCAAAAATACCGGCGCTGATTCGCTGAATGCCCAGCGGAAGCGTGGATGTTCCCCAAATTGGATCTAAAATACCAAAATTATATTCGGCGTGCGTATAAAAATAGTGTTGTCCAATCAAAGAACGAGGAAGATATCCGTGGATTGAGGAGTTTTGTGGCGCCCCTGAGAGGACATTGGCAAGATTAAAGGTGGTGTCGGTCGAGAGCGAGTAGGCTGCGCGGTTGGGATTTTGGGCGTAGGAAGTGCCTGCGGCAATTTGGATTCCGAGCGTATGGGTATCGAGCCAAGGCATTGTCCAATAGGACTGAAAGTCGAACGAAGCAGTCAGGAGATAGTACTGCGCACCGAGCCAAGGCGCTTCGAATCGGAGCGATGTTGAAAGCTGCTGTCCATCTCCAATGTTCAGAGATTTTTCATATTGTCGGAGGTTAGAAAGCCGGTAATTAAACGTGAGGGCATTTTGCCAACCAAGGGTTGGGATACGAGGCGGCATTCCGGCGGGATCACTGAGCGACCAAGCAAACCGATCGGAGGACTGGGTATGTCGAATGTTAGCGCCGAGCGTAAAGACATGGGAGAGGAGTCTATTGTTCAAAGTGCGTGAAGCCGTGAAACTACCCGACGCCGTTTGATATTCATACTCCACATTACGTTTTCCATTAAACCAGGATGAAGTATCATTATAAAAGTTGAGACTTGCCGAAAGGTTCCACAACAGGGGCATATAATTATAAGTCATGGAAAAATCAAAAGAATCGATCCGTGAATTATAATCAATAGCGATTGTATAATTATGATGATCCATATAATCGCGTCCGGCAAAAGACATCCCCAAAACGAAATTATTATTTGACGAAGCAGCAAAAGAAGGCATCCATGTTTTAGGGAACATCCAACGCCAAGGACGATCAGGTATGATATCATATGAAACCTGAGGCAATTCTTTTGGTTCGCGTTTAGGAGGTGTTTTTAGATTGACGGGCAATTTATACAAATCATCCGCATTTATCTTTGCGATTGCCAATCCCGAGGAAGTATATTGAACAAAGACGACATCTCCTGAATCTAATGTTGTTGGATTTATCATACCGCTTAAAAGGTGTGTATTTCTAATAAGCGTATCTGATTGAATCATATAAGTATAACGTTGAAACGCACCATTAAAATCTGAAATATAATATAATTCTTGTCCTGATTTGCTCCATTCAGGATTAAGAGAGGTCAAACCGCCTTCAGTTGGGAGAGAATGCCAAGGGGTATTTGTTTTTAGCTCTTCAACGTACGCCCATGCAATTTCGTTATACTGAGTATTAGGATCAAAGCGGGAGACAGCGATCTTATCGTGGCCATCTTTATTATAGACGCTTATTGAATCGATTTGTTCAAAAGGATTTGAAGTATAAATCAATTCAAAATCTGAAGTATTAAGATTTTTTTGCGTCGTGGCCTGTTGAAGCGTCGTACGTAAAATAAGGGTTGATTCATTCGTTTGAGCAACGACGTACAGCCAATTGCCGGCGACATCAAAAGTGCGCAGATGAATATCGTCGGTCAATTTCGTTTCGGAACCAGAGTGCATATCGTACGCGTACAGAGAAACGCGCTGAATGTACCCATCTTGTGTTGTAGAGTGAGCAAAGAAGAGGATTTCGCCGGAGTCATTCCAACGAGCAGCACAAGGTCCCCAGCATTCTGTTAATTTTTGCTGTGTATGATGATTCAAATCGTAGAGCGAAAGTTCGCTGCGATGATATCCATCAGAATGATAATAGACGAAAGCATCGGCATTGGGTCTAGCCTGAGGATAATTATGGCGGTGGGGCTGTACGAGTTGGGTTGAATGATTTTGTGCAGCGATACGCTCAAATGCGAAGCGTTCATGGATGGCCTGTTGAGTTATTTCTTTTTGCCAAGTCAACCAGAGGTCATCGATTGTTTTACCGAAGACGCGCAAAGCGACGCGATTTATAGCAAACGGAACGATCTGTCTTGAGTAAGCCTGCACAAATTGAATGATCGCATCTTGACCGTAGGTATTTGCCAACCACTCGATAAAGAAAGCGCCGAAGAGATATTGAGCCGATCCAGCGGGCCAATCGACGAGGGTAACGGACATGGCTGCAAGCGAAGGAATTTTGCCATCGAGTGCAGCGTTTCGCATCATAGTGCGATAGAGGGGCGAGCGCAGTCTTCCGCCTTGACTCGTTTGTGTTTCGAAGTAGACGGCAAGACCTTCAGTGAACCAGCGCGGCAGCGTAGCATTACCGCGAGCGAACTTACCGAAGACGGCGTTAAGGACAGTATAAAAGCCGTTATCAGAAGTATCCATATGCAAGATATGGGTATATTCGTGATAAATGAGGAGGCGCATCCAATCGTCGTAGTTACCGAGTTCTTCTGTATTTTTAGGGGGATAGGGATAGAGGTGGATTTCGTTGCTATTGACGACGCGAGCCCAACCGTTTGCATCATCGACGTCGTGATCGAGGACGATGTGCGTCACTTCGGGATGATCAATTTCGAAGACAGGGGCCAATTGCTGATGAGCTTCTTCAGCGATCTGAAGGGTACGAATAGCGAAAGCCTCACGAGAAACGGGGTAATGCACGATGACGTGCGAACCATGAAGCTCACGGTAAGATTCGGAGCCATCGCCATAGGCCAAAGCATTTGACGCGCCCAAAAGAGCGAGCGGAAGGGTGGCAGTCAAAGCGAAACGGCGCATAGGGATGAATAGGATATTTTAGGTAAAAAAAAAGCACCTTTAAGGTGCTTAATTTAGATGGGTGTAGAAGGAATCGAACCTTCAACCTGCGGATTAAGAGTCCGATGCTCTGCCAATTGAGCTATACACCCGAAGGATCCGCAATAATTTCCGAAATTCAAGGGTGGGTAGTGGGTTTCGAACCCACGACCTCAGGAACCACAATCCCGCGCTCTAACCAACTGAGCTACACCCACCATGACATGGGTGTAGAAGGAATCGAACCTTCAACCTGCGGATTAAGAGTCCGATGCTCTGCCAATTGAGCTATACACCCATAAGGGAAATCATTTTTCAAAGAGCAGTGGGTGTAGAAGGAATCGAACCTTCAACCTGCGGATTAAGAGTCCGATGCTCTGCCAATTGAGCTATACACCCATTTTATCTGCGAAAGGAGGGACTCGAACCCTCACGCCGCGAAGCACAGGAACCTAAATCCTGCGTGTCTACCAATTTCACCACTTTCGCGAGTACTGTTCTAAATGGGTGTAGAAGGAATCGAACCTTCAACCTGCGGATTAAGAGTCCGATGCTCTGCCAATTGAGCTATACACCCTCAATATAAAACAGCATATACACCCGGTAGGATTCGAACCTGCGACCCTCGGATTCGAAGTCCGATGCTCTATCCAGCTGAGCTACGGGTGCTTGTCCAACAAGACCTTCAAAGGGTGGGTAGTGGGTTTCGAACCCACGACCTCAGGAACCACAATCCCGCGCTCTAACCAACTGAGCTACACCCACCATCGTTTAGCTCTCATTTATCTATTCGAGCCATCCCGTCGGACAGATGCGCTTCTACGCGCATACACCCACTTCGTCAAGATTTATTTTCTGTTATCTCCATTTTTTTATACCGTTGACACGACGACGCGCTCGAAGCACAAAAAAGCCCTACAGGCTTTCAAGTTCCTGTAGGGCTACGACGCTCACTACACCAAGGTTATGCCTTACGGCGACGTCTCATAGCAACACCTGCAAGCCCCATTCCTAAAAGAATGGCCAACGGAATACTACCGCTCGAGCTCGTCCGTACGGCTGCACTACAGCTTGATTCTGCCTGTGACGAACCCATGGGACGCTTCGTAGGCGACTGATCTGAGTCGCCATCCTCTTTGCCATCATCGCCTTTGTCCGGATCATAAATCTCCACGTAAGAACCATCTGGCGAAAGTTTTGAAGGATCAATCGCGTCTTTTACTTCTGTGCCATAAGGCACAACCTGAATGGCATCAAATACGACGCGTTTGCTGGCGTTAGAACCGAGGTCTTCACTCGTTGAATCCAAAAGCTGAATGTACTGAGATTTGCCCTCCGTCAGCTCAACATCATCGATGCGGTACCAACCACTGGGACCAGATTGATTGATGCTGTACGTCTTTATTTTGCCTGAAGCGTTGATAATGTACGGCGCGTGACTTGAAATCGCGCCAATAGCACTGTCGACGTAAGCGTATACCGTATATTTACCTGCAGACGTGACATTCAAATGCCACGTACCCACAGCACTTGGCATTCCGTTGACGATATAGGCGTAATAAAGGTGATTGTCGTGTCCGAGGCTAAAAATCTCAGACCAACGCGAAGAGGATGCGCGCGTAAAACATGCATCTAGGTCATCTATGATGACCGAAGGACGGCCATCGATCTCCGTGATACATGCTTCGGGCATAGCCTCTACAGAACCATTCCACGGTTCATATGTCCCGCCGTCCGTTTTGGGGACACATTCGCCCGCACTACACGTTTCGTTAGCTCCGCACGTTTGGGTTGCGCTCCAAACGTCGCAACCCACGGCATTTTTAGTACATGAACGGACACCATTGCCAATGCACTCTGTCATGCCTGCCGTACACTCATTTTCGCATGCAACACCCTTTTCGAGACACTTTCCGCCTTCGCATATAAAGCCTTCGCCACAAGAAACTTCTGCCGACCAAACGAGACAAGCTCCAGACGAATTGCAGGCTTTATAACCCGTGCCCGCAGCATTACAGACTACTTCGCCCTTCGAGCACTCGTTCTTGCAAACATCAACACAAGTGTTGTTTGTACACGTTTTGCCGTCACCGCAGGGCGTCACTGCTGACCAGGATGTACAACCGTTACTCCCCTTCGAGCACGTACGGTATCCATTGCCCGAACACTCTTTAGCGCCGTTCGTACAAGCATCTGTACACGTTTGCGCTGCAACACATGCGCCTCCGGAACACTTCTGATCACTTCCACAAGCCGTCACTGCTGACCAAGACGTACAACCGTTACTCCCCTTCGAACACGTACGATATCCATTGCCCGAACACTCTTTTGCTCCATTCGTGCAAGCATCCGTACACGTCGAAGCGGGTGTCAATCTGATCGCGTCAAAAACGATGCGCTTGCCATTCTTATCGGTATAAGGTTCCCCCGAAGCGTCCGAAAGCTTGACGTACTGATCTGAACCTGCAGCAAAGGCAAACGTTCCGATTTCTACCCAACCGCTCTTACCGCTGAGATTAATCGTCTTCTTTGTTTCAACGCCTTTTGCGCGCACGACGTACGGAGCTTTTTCGCTCAACGGCGTCACGCTGCTCTGGATATAGGCTTCAACCTTGTACGTGCCGGCGCTAGCCATATTAAGTTTCCAAGTACCCACGACTTCAGCCGCTTTATCCCAAACATACGTGTAGTACAAATGGTCACCATAGCCTTTTGAAAGCTCGTACCACGCTGTTGAGGACGAACGGGTGAAGCAATTGTCCGAGTCATCGATCATACCGCCGCTAGCAGCGATCTTCGTATCGCACGTCTTCGCTGCCACACAAGAGCCTTCTGCCTGCGTAAAACCAATGTCCGAGCCATAAAAATACTGTAAGATGTACTTGTAATCCTTGCCTGCATTCGACAAGCAACTTGCGCCATTCTGCGACAAACAGCCTCGGTTTGCCGTGTTACCTGCATTTACCCAGCCAAGTGTCGTCTGCGTAACGCCAGTACCTGTTTTGCCGTAGTTGTAAGTAACGTATTTTTGCGTACTGGCTTTACACGCAGAAGAACCATTGTATTTGCAGTCCGCATTGAGAAAGTCTTTCGTACAGCCAGCAACGAAAAATGCGCAGATCGGTTTGTTGCTATACGTCAAAACCACACCAGAGGTCGCATTCGTAGCATCAAAGTGTTTAGCTGCTGCTTTTGTATAGCTGCATTTATAGACCTGATCGTCTTCACTATTTTTCACGGGATTTGCAGATGTGCCTGCGCCATTGTTCAACTTGTAGTAGGCAAATGTTCGCGCTGATATGGCCTGTGCCTGGAGCGCAGCAGTTCCAACGTCGCCACTTTCACACGCTGTCACATTCGGCACGTAGTCCGTTTCGATATCAACGGCGCCATAGCCCGAAACATAAATCGAACACTTGGCCGCAAGTGGTGCTCGGTTAACTGAAAAATCGTATCCAAAATCCGCATCACACGTTTCATCCATGCAATCCGATCCGGCACATCCAAACACCATGGCACTGCTTAAAACTGCCAACCACACACAATTTCGCATTTTACTCTGTTTCATATCGCGCTCCTGTCAAAAAACGTTCTGCCGAATGCGCTTTTATCAGCTAAAATGGGCAAAATCTCTTTAAAATTGACCAAAAAAAACTCACTGCCAAATTCCTGGAATATCCGTACCGCACCGGTTACATTTTCCTTCACGCAAAGCCTGGATCGACACTCGATACCCTTCCCGCGACACGAGCGTCGTTCCGCATGCTGGGCACGTCGTATCGGCATTGCAACGAACATTTCCGAGATAGACAAAGCGAATACCGGCGCGATTAGCAAGTTCTGCTGCATGCACGAGCGTTTGAAGTGGCGTGCACCCGATCTCCAACGCCTCACAAGCCGGATGAAACGCACTCAAATGCAGCGGAACATCGACGCCCAAATGCGATACGATCCAATCAAATTCGGCTTCGAGCATCGCGTCCGAATCGTTGATCCCCGGGATAACCAACGTCGTGATTTCAAGCCAAAAACCTGGCTTGCGATGCATTACCTCGAGCGCACACAGGACATCGCCGAGTCTTCCTCCGGCCCAATCTCGATAAAACGCCTCACTAAAGCCTTTGAGATCGATATTCGCTGCATCAAACGGCTCTATAAAACGCTGCAAGGCATCCGGTTGAATATAAGCTGCCGAAACGAGGACATTGCGCATCTTTGCTGCATGAGCCGCCGCAGCAATATCCATCGCATACTCAGCCCAAACAATCGGTTCATTATACGTATAGGCGATCATACGGCAGCCTGAACGCAAAGCAGCCTGAACCACCCGTTCTGGCGCGATTTTCTCGCTACCTTCAATATAAGTACCGCGCGAAAGACTGTCATTCTGGCAGCCTCGACAGCGAAGATTGCACCCCAACGTGCCGAGTGAAAAGATCCTTTCGCCTGGAAAATAGTGGTTAAGTGGCTTTTTTTCGATGGGATCTACGTGCGTGGCGACGGGTTCACCATAGACGAGCGACTCAATGCCATGCAGACGGCCGACTCTGACGCGACAGGCGCCAAGTTGTCCATCCCGAAGGCGACAAGCGTTTGGGCAAAGATCACACTGCCACGTTCCATCTTCATTTGCGTGAAAAAAAGGATTTTGCTGACGCACTTATTTCACCTCAATCTGGGGGCGTTGCGGGGGCGATTAAGTCCCCGCAGAGGGGGGAGCGGCCAAGAAAAGCGCGCTTTTTTCTTTTTTATTTTGAGGGTCGTCGCTATCGCCCTTCGTGCGATACGCGCCGACGTTCGTGCTTCTCACGCGCACATGCGTTGCGCGTTCAATACGCACGAACGCGATAGGCAGACGAAGCAGTGCGCGCGTTCTGGACGCGCAGGGGGATACCTTCCCCGACAAAAAATAAACAAAAACGGCGAACTTTAATCAAAAAGTTCGCCGTTTAAAGGAATTTTATGCGTTGCGAGGTTTAAAACTCAAAGGTGAGTCCCATACCTGCGCCATCTTTGGAGATATAAGGCTGCGGAATAATGCGCGTAGCAGTCGTTTCATCCGAGCTATTGTCTGAATATTTCAGAGCGTCGATGATGAGCAACGTTGCACCCGCAACGACGAGAGCGCTACCGCCGGCGATAAGACCGTAGCTGATATTCATTTTTGTCGTCGTATCGTCATAGGACGATTTAGTTTTTTCGTAGAGTTCACCGGCATCGCCGCTATCGCGCTGAGCTTTAGCCTGATCCTGGTAATCAAAGTAGGAAACGCCGAGGAGTGCGCCACCACCAGCAGCAACACCGACACCGACGCCGAAGAGCGACCAACCAACGGCTTTAAAGATCATCGAACGATGTGCTTTTTCTTCAGCCGTAAGACCGCCGTTTGCAGCGATTTCTTCGTAGTTGATGACTTCGACGGGGACGGAAACAGTTTGGTTTGCGACGGCATCAACACGGAGCTGAGAGAAACCAAAAGAGGTCTGAGCGTAGAGCGAGTGGGCGCCGGGCGTAAGACGGATTTCTTTACCGGAACAGAAGAATTCTTTGCCACCATCGATGGTGATCGTCATTTGAGGCGTCTTACATTCGAGCTTAATGGGAGCGTTACAGCGTTGTTCGAGCGCGACCTGGTCTTCAGCGACCAAAGCCATAACGTCTTCGTGAGCATAGTCCGTCGTTGCAGGGGCTGCATCTACGTGCGAAAATGCCTCGCGAGCTTCGATACATTTGTTTTGAACGGCAAAGGTGTTACCCAAGTTCCACCAAACAATATCGAACTCACCAATCTGAATCATTGCCGAAAAGAGCTGCTCAGCCTTTTTGTAGTTGCCAGCACTAACTGCTTCTACAGCCTGATTGTTCAACATGGTCTGTTCATCCGAAAAGACACCTGTTGGGTGCGCAGGAGCTTCCGGCTCTGGAGCTGGTTCCGGTGCTGCTGTCTTCAACGCTTTTTCTGTTGTACTGGAACCACCCTTTTTTGGTTTTGCCATCGCAGGAGACGCAAAAAAAAACGAGGAAACCAAAGCCGCAATAATGAGTTCGTTACGCATGTTACTCTCCAATTCAAAAATTCACTGTTCGAACAAAGTCCAAACATACCTCATTATAGGGTGATTTTTATTTATCTGCAAACAATAAGACTATTAATCGTACAAAAGTCTTCTAATAGAAGCACAAAAAAAGCCCTGCACACGAGGTACAGGGCTTTACACGCTTAGATCACGCCAAAATTACTTCATGGATTTGTATGTATCCCAAAGTTTGATTGCGGCACCACGAATGCCGTCATCAAGGGCCTGAATCTCTTCGGGTTTCCAATCTTTCGGGTCTTTGCGAGCGAACGTCGTAAGGTCGCGGCGGTTGTCAAAGCGAGCAACAGGAACGTAGTACGTTTTGCCGTGTGCTTCGATATGAAGGGTATTTTCACGATCCGATTTATCCATAAGATAAACCATATCGTCCATACCATAGTCCTGACGCATAACGGATTCCGGTGTGCCATGGAAGAGGATCGATTTGTCTGCACCAGGAATGGCACGATCGCGGTTTTTGCGGCGGCTCTCTTCGGGTGTTACCCAAATATAGAGAATGGCTGCGCGCTGGAGAAGCTCGTCGGAAAGCGTAGGAAGGCTGCCCTGGTACCCATAGAATTTCTTGAGGTTTTCGGGGTTTTCGCCGTCGGGGCCACCACGCGAAAATTCGATAACAATCGTTTTGCCTTCACGCGACGCAAGAACGTTCTTCACTTTGTCGTTGAAAAGTTCACGCGCTTCGTCTTCAATCGCAGCTTCAAGTTTCGCACGAACTTCAGGGCTCAGTGCGGCAATCTTCGCTTCACCGCCAACCATAACTTCGGCAGCATCCAATCTTTCAAAAAGACGAATCGCTGCATATTTCGGGTTCTCAGCTTTGCCAACGAGAATCTCATGATAGTCTTCATTCAAAAGCTGGATAAGGGCAGGCCAATCATAGGCATCAATAAAAGGACCATTGCGACCATCGCCATCATCTTCCGTATGATAAATACGGGGTTCGCCCATGGCTTTCAGGGCTTCGTCGATGACTAACTGAATATGAACATACGGATAGTCGTCCAATTGGATCGTTTCGCCCATGTGGAAGCCTTCCGGGTCTTTGTTCGTCAAGAAATTACGAACTTCCGATTTACCAGACGCAGGAAGAGCCAATAACAACAATGTGTCAAAAATTTCTGCCATTTCCATTTTCTCCTGATGATTTACGCCATCCGACATAGATAGCAAACAATTCGTCTTTACCCTCTCTTTGGACAATTTTGCAAGCACTAATTTCGGTTTTGCCTTTAACTACAAGGGTTTACATGTAGGCGAGCCAAATTTCCTGCACGCTTTTTTCCACCCTTTGCATTCGATTTTTCTGCCCTTTTCGTTATACTTTATCTTTTACATACGCTGTGTTCCCTATGACTTCATTACGGAGCCCTCATGTCTTTTATGCGTCCTGCTTCTCTTAACCCCTTCTTGACTACCCTGCTCTCATGCGTAGCCGCTCTCACGGCCTTTTCCTGCGCAGATACAGAATGTACGCCTGGACAAACGAAATGCGAAGATAACGTCTTTCACGCTTGCCGCAACTACGAATGGAAAACCGTCGTCTGCGAAAACAACGCCCCCATCTGCGATGATAAACGCGGATGCCTCCAACGCTCCGATTCAACTGATCCACCCCCGTCGACAACCAAATGTGACAATGGA
Organism: Myxococcota bacterium; assembly: GCA_045599585.1. Taxonomy (GTDB): domain Bacteria; phylum Myxococcota_A; class Bradymonadia; order UBA4248; family UBA4248; genus RGIG464. The sequence continues at coordinate 32,823 of JAZRWH010000187.1, read as the reverse complement.
CAGCAGATGTGCGTCGCAAATACCTTCTATAAATGTTCAGCAAACCAAGTCTGGAATATTATCCCTTGTCCACAATCACTCCCGATCTGTGATGATAACCTGGGTTGCATTGCTTCGACCAACGACGACTAATGCCTATCGCATTAAATCATCTCAAACACGCCGAAGGCGAAGAGGGGGTAGCGGCGTATCTTCCTCAATATATATCCCCATTCGAAGGCCAAAGCGCGTGAAGCTGAGCTATTGAATATGCCAGTTTCACCGAAGATAGACGCTCAGGGGGACGCCTCCCCCACCACAAAACTCAAGCCATACGATCATCCAATGATGATTACAAAGCCATACCTTTTGTTTTTCTACCCCTATGACAGGAGAGATTTGAACCATGGACTCTGCAACTTGCGCCCCGCTCAGTTTTGATGGCGGTTTTGAACGCTCCAGATGTATCGTTAAGCTCATCAATGGCCGTCTCAGCCGCGCCGGCATGCGACCCTTTGACGAAGCAATGATCGAAAGCTTTGCGGCCTTTAGATCTCAATGCCACGATGGCGCTTTTTTGTGCCTCGAAAGACGTGACAAATACGTTTGGAAGCTCCTCGAGATCATCCAACCTGGTAGCATTCTGCACGAAGTCCACGAGATCGCCTTTACAAAAGGACTTGATTTTAGCTTCCCTGAAGAAGTCGAAGCCGAAGTCGAAGCCTTCACCACACGCCCGCTCGATGTTTCGGATTGCACAGATCTGCGCAGCGTTCCGTTCGTCACGGTCGATGGCGCCGGTACGCGCGACCTCGATCAGGCGCTCTACGTCGCCAATGCTACTGATCCGGTCACGATCACACGACGACCAGATACTCACTACGTCGTCTATTACGCCATCGCCGACGCCTCCTGGTTCGTACGCCCCGATTCCGCACTCTTCAAAACGGCCCTCGAACGCGGTACAAGCATGTACTTTGCCGGAATGAGTGTTCCAATGCTACCCTCTGCGTTCTCTCGCGGCCTCGTTTCCCTCAATGCCAACGTCGATCGACGTGCGCTCGTATTCATCATGCAAATCGACGGCGACGGACACTGCACCGAAACGACACTGGTGCGCGCCGTCATTCACTCCTTCGCCAAACTTACAAACGAAGAAGTCGACAAGTTTTTAGCCGCCCCCGAACATCACCGATTCAACTCACAGCCTTTTGCCAACAGCCTCCTGAGGTTTCAAGAAGTCGGCGAACTTAGACGACGCGAAAGCGAATCAAGAAACGTCGTTCAATTCAATCGTGTATCGCTTTACACCTCGCTCAATCCCGCACGCACTGCCTTCGTACTCGGACTAGACGAACGTACGCGCGTCGACCTCTATAACGAACAGCTATCGCTACTCTGCAATATGGAAGGCGCCAAACTTCTCAACAAATTGGCCGAAAAAGACCCCGAAGTGCTCGCTATCTTTCGCAACCACGAAGCCCCTTCGTCGCACGCCGTTGATGAAGTAGAAACACAAATCGCAGATATCGTTAAATCTCAAAACCTCGATGGTGCCTGGATCTGGGATCGTGCGCATCAGAGCCTCGGCGATTATCTTAATAATCTTCCCGAAGATCAACCTGGTTCCGACCGACTCTTCCGTATCCGCCAAGCAATCGAACGCGCCGTACTGATGATGCAACGCCGCAGCGTCTTCTCCCCCGAAGCCGGGCTTCACAGCGCCCTCGGCGTCAATCCCTACGCCAGATTCAGTGCTCCTATGCGCGAAATCGTCGGCATCTTCACACACAAAGAAGCCGTTGAAGGCCTCATTTCTGACGCCGGGGCCCTCTCCCTCGAAGATAATGCCGTCCTCCGAAACCAAGTCATAGACTCGGCCAACCACGCCAAGACCATCCAACGCGACCTCGACAAAGCCATCGACTCCTGCGCCATCGCTCACGCCATCGCCCAAGATTACGACATCCCCCTCGAAAAACGCCCCATCCGAAAAGGCACGATCCTCGGCATGAAAACCAGCGCCCTCTACGTCCGCCTCGACATGCCCCCCGTCGAACTCAAAGTCTACCTCTCCGACATGCAGACCGTAACCGGCGAAGGTTGGTCTATCGACGATTCCCTCACCATCTGTACCAACAAATCCGGTACAAAGCGTTATGCTGTCGGCGATTCCGTCGGCATCCAGGTGCACGCCTATCAAGAACAAAAACAAAAATGGCGCGTCATCCTCGTCTAAACCGCACCTTTTAAGCGCTCCTTAGTGAGCGCTTTTTCTTTTTGAGGGGGAAGGCTCCCCCTGAGCGGCTATTTGCCTTGCAAATACGCCGCTACCCCCTCTCCCCAACCTCTATCTACAAACTTAAAACTGGCTCAAAATAACACGGTTTGTAGATCCCTTGGGTTGGAACGACTTCTAAACTGCTTTGATTTACGCGCAATTTAAATTTTTTAAGCATCACTTCTGGCTTATTTTTCCATATTCTGTGGCATAGGCGCCTGTTCACCGCGTTTACGCCACATCTCAGCCTCTTCAAGACCTTCGACAAAATTACCCTTTTTGTCTACTGCCATATTGTTGATCACCTGAGCCTGAATCAAACCATCACGCGAACGCATGAATTGATTCGCACTCATCAAATAAGCACCCGTGACATCCATTTCCATGCCAACCTTAAACTTCGGATGAAAATAGGGATGATAACCCACCACCATAAGGGATTTGTTAACGTCCTCGGGCGATCTGATCATCACATAAAGGCCTTTGCAGCTATAACCTTCACGCACTTTCTTTTTGCCGACTTTTTTGACGCGCTTATAGTTAGGATTCGTGATGGCCGGACAGTCATCTGAGATCTCTGTAATCGTTCCGCGCACACGAATCATACGCGCCATCATCTTCTTTTGATGCGTAATTACGCCCCACGTCGTATATACCCCATCTTCGAACTGATCTTTGATCTTCGCAAGCGCTTTAAAATCGGGATGCTCCGGAAGCTTCACAGGCGTTTCCGGTTCCACGCGAGTATGCAGTGAGAAGGTTTCAAGTTCCTGCTGACAGCCACTGACTGAAAGAAGTAATACCCAAACTAATACGGCAAAAACGAGTCTTTTCATAACAGGCTCCAAGCCAGAAATTCGGCGTTTTGCTGTCTTCAGCAAAACATCACGCTCAACAAACCGCCTACCGGCGTACGACACTAATCTACCAACTTTTCAGCCATAAAGAACAAAAATAGTGAGGTCAATATGCTTAGATTAGACGATAAACACATTCTTCTCGGCATCACAGGCAGCATCTCAGCTTATAAAAGCGCGTCGATCGCAAGTCATTTGACGCAATTGGGCGCAAAAGTCGACGTCGTCATGACGCAAAACGCCTGCAAATTAATTACTCCGGCTGTATTTGAAGCCCTAACCCACCGTCGCGTCTATACCGAAACATTTTCAACAGAATTTACCGGCGAAGTTGACCACATCGCTGTTGCACGCCGCGCAGACCTCGTCTTGATCGCCCCTTGTTCTGCAAATATGCTCGCAAAACTCGCCTCTGGCATCGCCGATGACATGCTCTCCAGCACCATGCTCGCCGTCACGGCTCCTGTCTGGCTCTCTCCCGCCATGAACGCGTTCATGTTCGAAAATCCTGCGACCCAACACAATCTCAAAGTCCTTCAAGAACGGGGATTCCATATCATCGAACCTGACTCGGGCAACTTGGCCTGCGGTACTTCTGGACGTGGCCGTATGCCCGATCCAGACAAGCTCGTAGAAATCGTCGTTCGCGAAGCGGCACTTCCCCATACGCTTCAAGACAAACACGTTCTTATCACGGCCGGTGCAACACGAGAATTTCTCGATCCCGTGCGTTTTCTCTCTAACCCATCGACAGGAAAAATGGGCGTCGCCTGCGCACGAGCTGCCCTCGCCCTGGGCGCTCGCGTCACCCTCGTCGCTGCACACATCGACGTAGAACCACCCTTAGGCGCCGAAGTGATCAACGTCGTCAGCGCCCAAGATATGGCAAAAACCGTCACTCAGCTCGCCCCTAAAACAGATATCGTTATTATGACAGCTGCAGTTTCTGACTTTACGCCCGCACAATGCGCAGAACATAAAGTGCACAAAACGGATGCACAAACACACATCGCGTTTGTGCCTACAACCGATATTCTCAAAACGCTCGGACAAACTCGTTCGCCAAATACCTATCTCTGCGGTTTTTGTATGGAAACCCAAGATCTCCTCGAACGCGCACATCACAAACTGACTTCGAAAAATGTCGATATGATCGTCGCAAATTCACTCAACCAATCGGGATGCGGATTTAAACACGATACAAACAGTGTTACGATCGTTACCCAATCGACCGAGACAACGCTCCCGCTCATGTCAAAAGACGAAATCGCACGTCATATTTTTGAAGAAATCCTCAAGGATATACACGCTGCTGAATGATTTTTTGCTTATTTGCTTGATTCTGCATGGGCAAATCACTAAACTTAGTGCGCTTTTGCGAAGACACGTATCTGTCTCGTTCCGGGGGCGTACCGGTTTCGACGGGGATTCGGAGATTCGTGCGGCGTGTCGGGGGCGTCTGTGACCTCGTTAAAACTGCATTCAAAACTACAATTGCCAACGATAACGTTGAGCTCGCTCTCGCTGCCTAATCGCAGTGGAAGCACAAAGGGTCCAATTAAGTGACCCCGTCTTACATGGTCATGCCTGTGGGCTGTGTACGGCGTCAATTTACAGGATGGTCGGAGGATAGCCGTGGTTAGGGGCGATCCCGAGACGAGATCAAAACTTGACTCCCCGTTGTAAAGCCTGTCTGTTGGCTCGTGCAGCGGGTATTAAAAATAGACTACACACGTAGAAGTGCGAGATTGAAGGTTTTCGGACGCGGGTTCGACTCCCGCCGCCTCCATCTCTAAAAAGGCCTGCAGCTTAGCTGCAGGCCTTTTTTGCTTTTTCATCCGTCTCATCGAAGTGTTTTCAATTCCACAACACCCGACTTTGCCGAATAAATCAAATATCCATTGCATGAACTAGCGAGCCGTCTCTTGAATATCAGCACAAAAAAAGCGGCCCGCGCATTACCTCGCAGACCGCTTTGTTTAGCTTACCGAAAAGCCAATTTACACTCGCTCTTCGCTCTTTTCTTGGGTAACTTTGGCGCCATGCTTGACTAAAAAATCTGCCAAAGCTTCCGTAACACATTCAAATTCATCAACATGGCTCAACGGTTCACAAAGACCATACGTGCCGCCGATCGAAAATCGAACGAGCATCGGATGCATGAACATATTAAAAAAGATGCTTGGCTCAAATTCACCCTTAGGAATACTCATCGCAGCCATCAGATCGACCGCATACGACCGTAAACACTCTCGATACAAAACAAGCTCTTCGGTCGTCGCTCGATGACGCATGCTCTGAAAATCCTGGATCATAGGGACAAAAAATCCGGATTTTGGATCACATACATCCAAATAAAACTTACGAAGCCTCGAACGAAAATCGTCGTCTCCAGGGCGCGTCATCGTCTCACGCAAAAACGCTGCAATCAGTGGCTGTTGATAGCAGACCACATCTCGAGCAAATTGACCCTTCGTTGTAAAAAAACGATAGAAAAATGTTTTTGAAATCCCAACAGATTCAAAAACTTCGTTGAGTGTGGAGTCTTTAAAACCCTTGGCTGCAAAAACTCTGCGTCCTTCCCTGAGAAGCGCTTCACGTACCCGATCACGCTCTTGTAAAGAATAACCTTTACGGGGCATAGTACACCTTCTTATTAAAAGAATTAAATGAGTAAAAAACGAAAAACCTGCTGCTCCCTTTATGCAACACACCAAGAATATACAGCAGGATTGTTTAGCACTGACGTTGAGACCAGTGCGCTTTTAGACGACTTTGCGTCCCGCGCTGTACACCGCAGAAACATGTCGGTCATCACAAAGATAAAATGAACGTTCAAATCGCTCGCGCGTCGAAAGGCGCTCCGTATCCGCCAACGTGGAGTCATCCAATACAATGGCATGAAGCAGATCGCCAACACCGAAGCCTTCCTGTGCACCAAAATACTTCGCACCCGCAGATGTCCCAAGATAAGCCGCTTCCGAAACAGTCAAAAATTCATCGTTCCAATTCGTCTGAATGCGCTTGAACTTCGACGAACGAATCGCATGCGCTATAACGCGGAACATCGATATATCCGCACCACCCGCAATATCACTGCCTAAGGCAACCCACACGCCCTCGTTCAGCAAAACGCGAACCGGAGCAACACCACTGATCAGGTTGACGTTCGAATCAGGACAATGCGCCACCAGGACGTTGCGCTCTCGCATCGCCGCTCTTTCGCGCGCATCCGAGTGAACGCAGTGTGCCATGACCGTATGACTCTTGAACAATCCATATTTTTCGTACGACTCCCAATATTGCTGACAGTCCGGATGCAGCGAACGTACCCACTCAACTTCCGAAAGGTTTTCAGAAAGATGAGACTGAACGTAAAGACCGCGTTCATTCGCAATCTTACCAAGCTCTGCCATCAATGTGTCTGAACACGAGGGGGTGAATCGCGGTGTAATAATTGGATGAATATGCTCAAATTGCGAAGATTCTTCAATCCATCGAAGTGTTTCTCGAATACTCTCCTGTGTATCTTCATTAATGGGCGCACTGTTGCGGTCCATATTGACCTTCCCAACATACCCCGTGACCCCCGCTTTTTCGAGCTCTTCCATCAAAATCAACGTCGCCTCGCGATGAAGTGACGCAAAAGCCACGACGCGCGTCGTGCCGTGATGAATTAGATCCTGCGCTAACTGATGGTAGATGCGACGAGCATAGTCATTGTCTGAAAAACGCGACTCCGTCTTGAACGTGTACGTACTCAGCCACTCTAACAGCGGAAGATCCATTCCTAGACCAAGCATCGGATACTGCGGCGCGTGCAGATGCATATCGCAAAATGAAGGCATGATAAGCTTCTTTCCACAGTCACGAACTTCCAAACCCGCATACTGCTCCGGAATTGTCTCAAAAATACCCGAAATCTTCCCTGATTCAACAACAAGATTGCCTTGTTCTACAATGGAAAGTTCGCCCAATTTCGGTACGCTTACAATATTGCCACGAAGAATAAAACTCTCTGACACGATTCTCTCCTTACATCATACATTGTCCCGCAATATCCACCGCAGAACGTCAGCTTCCATTACCTACTTAGATTGACTATTAAAAGCCTTCAATCCATGTATCTATAGTTATACTACCATATTTATGGACAGAATGCCTTCACTAAAACGCTTTTTTATCCCTTGATCGCTTTTTTCAAGTGTAAAAACAACTTTTCTTATTCTAAAATGCTTTTTTCAAAAATGTATAACATGCAAACAATTCAAAATTTTACGCATTCTATTCGCAATATTTTGACACAACAGGGAGGGGAGGTGTCCCCCATCGCGGCTATGGCAAGCCATACTGAATTGTCCCCCAAATCAAGGACAATTTGAAAACGAGGGGGCGACATCCCTCATTTGTTTTGATAAAATACTCGACCACTATTCCAGAGGATAAGGCAACGCTGAGGAGCGACCCGAGCGCTGGTATAGTAGTGAGGAAAAGAAGATTTGGTGCTTGATTTTGCGTCAAGTACCAAGTCTTGTTGAGTATGGTTAGTTATCTTTTTCGCACTTTGTAAGCGCTAAACCTCGGGGTTCGGGGCAGAGCCCCGAGCATTGTTGTTTACACCGCACCTAATATTCAGTGGATATTTACCCGTGAGCAGATAGTTGTAGAATTCGCAGGGTGATAGCTTTTCGAGATCCCACTGATATCGTTCTGTATTGTAGTATTTGCACCAATCATCGATAATTGTTTGAACTTGATGTTGTTCAGTACAGGCTTCAATTTCATGCTTGATCTCGTCTTTCATATGTCCAAATAAGCTTTCCTGTGGAGCATTATCCCAACAATTTCCTTTACGAGACATTGATTGAACAAAATTAGCGTCTTTCATTTTTTTTATGAATTCTCGGCTGGTGTAATGGCAACCCTGATCGCTGTGAACAATCGTCGAATTATCCAATTCGGCACCATACTTTTCAAGCAGCTTATCCACGGTTTGAATTACAAAATCGACCTTTAAACTATCACTCAATTGGTAGCTTAGAATTTCATGTGTTACAACATCCATAATCACAGAGAGATAGCACCATTTCTCGGCATAACGTAGATATGTGATATCTGTAAGGAGGCATTTTCTCGGCAGATGAGCTTTGAAGTTTCTATTCACCAAATTGCCTGCGACCTGATTTGTCCTAAGATTACGCGCCATTTGGCGATACGGATTAACGCATCTTAAAGGACAGACAAGTCCATATTTTTTCATCAAACGCCGAATTTTCTTCAAATTCATAACGATCGGCTCTGGCAAGTGAAGAAGCCGCATATGAATTGATCGGGCGCCTTTTTTATAGCCTCGATAATCAAAAGCCTCTTTGATGATTAAATAATCGCGCCAATCATTATCCTCTCTATCCTGGCGTGCTTTTTCATTTGATAGCCAAGAGTAATAACCAGCTCTTGAAACATGTGCGAGTTTACACAACTCAGTAAGCGACAGTGTGACATTTGGTTTATGCAAAGTTTCCTTGATTAAGGCATATTTTATGTGCGCAGGAACTTGGATGCCAATCATTTCTTCTTCTCCATACCTGCCATTTGAATTTTTTTTAAAAACTCAACAACTTGCTTTGTGTATTCGAGCTCACCTTCAAGCTGACGAACTCGCTCCTCTAATGTTTCTGGTGCATCATTACGAGATTGACGTTTGTTGTTGCAGCGCAAATCGGTAAAGCCGTTTGTTCGTTTGGCCATTCTATTAACACGCCAGCTAAAACTGCTGATTCTCCCTTCTCCAATTACATCTGGCGAGATACCATATTTTTCGAAAATATCACGGATCTTCACCCCGGCTTGTTTCTGCTCGTAGAAAATGCGCTTAAAATCATCTGTAAAAGTGATCGTCTCTTCAGAAATGGATGCGACATATGGATTGTCGCGTAATTCTAATACTTCCTGCTTCGTGAATAGTTTTTTAACCACTTGTCCACCCCAAATAAACTCTTGCGTTAGGCTCATAAAAACTCCCATTGCCTAGTAACAAGGGATGCCCATCGTTTCAAGTGTCCATATCGGAGGGACGCCCCTCAATTGACGTGTCCGATTTTAAGGGGACAGTTTAATCTTTTATTGGGCCCTAACTGTAGCCAGCGCGAGGGGGGGCTGCAGGGGGGGGGCTAAAATAGGTATAAACCTATGCGTCAGGTTTCATGAAATGATGAGTAAAGTGGTTGTTTGTTCATGCTTATTTAACTTGGAATCAAGATGATCTGTATATTGAGATCGTATGATTGACAGTTTTAGTCGGTTCATTGAATGAAATATTATCAAAGAGTCCGGCGTATTGGAGGCGTAAAGCGCCGAAAATAGCCGGACTGCGTGACGCGTATTCGGTCATAGACCGAATAGCGTCCGCAAATAAAAAAGTACAAAAATCCACTAAAAAAATGTTGCGTAAATTTAAAAGGCGAGTGAAGATGAGTGCGGGGCAAAAGGGGAGAGTTTGCGAAATTTGGCCGATTTAGTGTAGATAGCCGAAAAGTGCGAATCGCCTGTTCTCAGGGTAGGGTGGGCGTCATGACGAAGAGGTTAAAAAGTGACTAAGCAAGAGTACTTAATGATATGCGCCGGTATTCGGTATTGGGAATCTGAGGGTTGCATCGAAAAGGCTACGATGCTCCAGCGTACGCTCAGAGACGCCATGAACAGTTTTCTTGATTATCAAAAAAAGTTGGCTCGTGGTGCTGCCGAAGAAGTTCTTGCAATCAAACAACAAGAGGCTGAACTGTATCTTAAACAAACGATTGCCATGGTCTATACACCGGATATTGACGATGCGCTCTATGCTGATAATAATGTTACCGATGAGAATTTAGCACCTTTTATGCCGAAAACGTTTCCTGAAGGAGAAATCACTTTTCAGGATCTCGTTGATGTAACGATGGGTATTTTCGAGCGCGCTATTATTCTGAATGATCCGGATGATACCGACAATGCGACAAAACTGATTGCTCGAGCCATGCGGAAAGCCAGTTTTAATAAGGAATCTCCGCGTTACCTTGCTTGCCTCGCTTATATGGAATTCGGTCAGGGACACTTAGAGAATGCCAAAGAAACGTTCAATAAAAGTTTGTTGATCGCTCCGGATCGCGCAGAAACTTATCTTTTGCGGGCTATGATGTATTTTTCGATCGGAAATTCGGAATTGGCGCAGCCTGACATTGAACGTGCTGAGATACTTAATAAAGGTAATATTTATATCATGAGCCTTCATGGAGATATTGCCTTTGAGTTGGGTGATCTTGAAACTTCAAAACAGCTTCATCGAGCCGTTCTCGAAAAGTGTCCGACATTTAGACGCAGTTTAATGAGCCTGGCTGTGATTAGCCTCGAAACGAATGAACCGACGGAAGCGTATCCGCACTTGTGTGTTCTGCTCCGTAGTGAACCGCTGAATTGGTTTGCACTCAGCTGTTTGGGTGATGTGTATTTTTCGCAAGTTGGGCATGCGTTTAAAGCGATTCCGTTCTATGCAATGTCAATCATTGCTGGTTCTGAAGAGCCGCTCGTTTTTTTGAATCTGGTACGTCTCGTCATGTATCTTGGCAAGTATCGTGAAGCTCAGTCGTTGATTCACGAATTTTATGAAGTGCGTAAACGCAGTGACAACGATGTGCTTTATCGCTTTAAACAGGCGTCTTCTTTCGATGAGTATCGCGAAGAAATAGGTTATCTGCAACTAACCTGCGATCTTATTATAAATAGAGAGGAATATATCAATAATCCCGGTCAGCTGAAACAGCAGCTTTCGGTGATTCACGCTGACGATACGGTAAGACGGTTGGCAAATATTCTCTTGGATTATGCAAGTATCGATTATAGCGATTCAATGAAGGATATTGCTAAACGAAGTGTATGCGGAATCGAGACGCTGAAGTCTTATATCATGTCTACACAGAGCCGTACTGCGACGAGTGGCGAAGTCGTCATGATGAGTGCGGTTATCCGAATGGCGATTTGGAATGGGTTTTATGCAGAAGCCAATGCATTCTTGCGCCTGCTGAATCAATCCAACGATGCTGTGCTTGTTGACACCTGTGCGTTGCTCGAAAAAGAAATGTTTGAGTACGATTCGATGGCTCGCCAGGCGCATACAAATATGTCGCTGTTCCACATCCTATCATTGGGGGCGGACGGTGATGAAATGCGTACGCTACTAGAGCACGGTAAAGGTAGCAGTCTTAAAGTGCCGCCTACGTGGCGTACGCAACTCACGACATCTATGGGACTTCATGTTAACCCTGAATGGAGTGCTCTGCTGATCGAAAGTTCGTCTGATCCCGTTGTGAAGTCGCTCTTTAAAAGCATTTCGGGAATTCAATTGGATCACATTGCTCCGCGTGTTATGGAAGTGCTCGACTTCGTAAATCGTCAAAAAGACAAACCGTGGTCGGAATTGTGTCCGCAGGTCACGGAAATGCTTATTCGTGATCATTTCTTAACGCGTAGCACGCCCGCCACAACTGCCATTCTCTCGTTTTTGGAAGTGTGGTTGTCCAATGAGCAGAGCGACATAAGAGAACATCGTCCCCTTAAAGCCTATTGGTGCATGCTTCGAATGGTCAGTCCTTGGAAGATTGTTTCGAAGGAAGTTTTGGGCTGCGATAAATGGAATGCTGCAAACGATAATATTATTGATAAAAATAATCTCAATCAGTCGCTTTTGACGAATATGCTTCGTCCTAGATATTTTGACGATTCGTCTTTGCTCAATAGACATGACTATCGTTCTATGCCGCTTGTTGAATTAACGCCTGAAAATTCAAGAGACATCGTGATGGCTCTGAGCGAGTGTTATGCCGAAATGTACGAGCGAGCATCAACCGATGAAGCGTTGGGAGAGTATATTGATCCTGAGATTTCTGAGTCGTTTTACCAAATACTACGATTGCTTCACGGTGGTGAAACAGATTCTGATTATGTCAGAATGCACAAAACGCCGCGTGCTTTTATGAGCGCTAAAGAAACGATCAAAGCGTTGGCCGCAGATCCCGGTTTTGTATCCCAGGCGATGGCATTTTCGGAGTTTCGTCCGCGTAATGCGAAATTTCATATTTTTCCGCGTTCGGCTTTTCCGTCGTCGACTTCGCTCATTCGCATTCAAACGCCGCCCGAATTTCCCGTTGCGTGTGATGTGTTGAGACAGCCGATTCCGGGTAATCTGATTACGTGGAACGACCTTCGCGAGTTGTTTCATAACTACGCTGTCTGGGCGATCGAAGAAGCGTTGGAGCGAAATAATGACGAAGCGTTGTTGCCGCTTCTTGATCCCGACTTTAATTTCACATTTTTTGATTTTGCCAATCCAAGCAAACCGCTCAAAACGGTGGAAGAGATGCATGTAGCGCTTTCTCAGTGTTTGAGTGACTGCCAAAAGCATCCTGCAAACAGGCATATTATGATCCTGCACGGGCATGGCAATATCGGTATCAAGTTTACTGAACAATTCGAAGTTTGGAGTGAGGCGCATGCAAATGAATTGATCAGGGATTGTATTCAGCTTGAATCGTGTGTTTACCTGATCGATGTGCATAACGCTTTTGAGACGCGCTGTCGTATTCAATCTATTCTCAACCGATATCCCTTCTTATCTAGACTCTATATTTTGGAGGCAGCCGTGTTTTCGAGTCTCGGTGACCGCAAACAGGCTCAGAATGCAATAAAAACCGGTCTTTCGTGGGAAGATAAACTTTACGCAGGTGTCGGTTGGGAGCCAATACACCCAGATCCAGATGATCCTGCAAAAGAAAAAGCGTTTGAACCAATTTCAAACGATCCTAATGAAGATCTTCCTTATAAAATATGGGTAGATAATTTCATGGATATCAACCACGAAAATGAATTGTCGTACTTTTACAGCAATTGGAATAGTAAGTTTAAGATGCGCACGCGTCGCCCCTTGCCCCTTTTGGTGATGATGTGTCGTGAAATGAACTTTGATAAAGCTGGCGCGTTTGATTTTTATCGACTCTTTTCGGGATTTCTCCGAGACGTTCCGCATATCGAGGATATCTATTACAAGGCGATGAGTACGCCTGGTATCTGGGATCTTCGTGAGTATTTGCGTTATGTGATTCAAAAAACTGATTCAAATAAGTGCTTTGAATTTCACCGTCAACTGGCTGAATTGCTCATTCAAATCTATCCTTTGGAAGACGATATGTTGAATGCTCGTTTCTGCAGCGACAACGGTTTTTCGCTCAATGCGCTGTTTCATGCTTGTACATCGCTTGCTACGACGCATTTTAATGATCCGTCGCGAAATACGTTTAGTGCTTGCGAATTGATCGGAGCATCTCTTTATGACATGGGATACATTACCGAGGCATGTCGATTTCTCGAGATGACGCTTAAAAATCCGGTGCCATCCCCGCAGGGGCTTTTGACACTTGGATGCGCTTACATTGAAGATCAACGTTACCAAGAGGCGATTGAGATTTTATCACGTGGGCGCGAGATTGACCGTTTCAATGACCGCTTTTATTTTAATGAGGCACTTGCTCATATCGAATTGTCTCAATTTGAAGAGGCGGAGCGTTGTTTGCGTGATGGTATCGAAATTGCTCGTGCTCCGTTCGATTTAGGGCTGCAGCTCCTTCGCGTGTTCATTCATACAGAACGCATTCATGAGGCTGTTGATTTGGCGACACACTTGGACGGGGCGGATCATAATGCGTTTTGTGATGCGATGAACTCACTTGAATTCGGTCAGTTCGTTCAGCTCAAACCAATACGCGCCCTTCTAAATTATTAATAGATATATGTTTGGACTTCCTATATCCTAAATTTGGGTTGAACGCTGAGTGCGTTTGATGTTTTTAATGCTCCGGTTATTTCGGACATACTTGTTTGTCATGCGTGGCTTTTGGTTCCTTTTGGGGGATGTCTCCCCCTGAGCGGCTATTTGCTTCGCAAATACGCCGCTACCCCCTCTGGCGAAATTTGGTTCAACAATGGATGATCGAAGTTGTGAACCTTGAATGAAGCGGTCTACTTCGTTCAAAACTAGAATGTTGCTATAGACTGGATACTCTAATGAAAGTAGACTTAACTCCCGCACAAATAGATGCAAGACGCAGCGCACGCTTTACATTTGTTGCTCTTTTCATAGCTCTACTCGCTTTTATCGTTTCGCACATTTGTGTTAGCTCAACGCATATTGAAGTGCCAAAGTCCATGGGGGCTGAGGAATTCAGTGTCTTACCCAATATCAATGCGCTTAAAGTTATGAGCTTGGGGTATGAACCCTTTGTCGTGGATTTGATCTGGATCCGCGCACTTCAATACAACGATATTAAAAATGAAGCGCATTTAGCGGAATCTTTCGCTGATGCAATCATTGCACTCGATCCAGATTTCGAGCCTGTTTACAAATACGCGGCAATTAGCTCCGTTTTTTCAAATGATATCGCCGTTGAAGGTGTAGAAGCCTCAAACAAGTATCTATCTTTGGCTATGGAGCGGTTTCCTACGAAGTCGTATTATCCTTACACGATTGCAATGAACTACATGTCGTATTACCCTGATAAAGGGCCTTTATCTAAGGATGAACGTAGACAAAAAACAGTCTATTATTTCCAGCAGGCTATGCAAAAACCTGATGCGCCATCGGATATTACGCTTCTTATCTCTGGTATCTTAAATGATGATAGTGTTTCTTCTCGAATAAAATTCTTACAACAAGCGATTTTAACGGAAGATAATCCACAGACTAAAACCCACCTTCAGAGAAAACTCATTTTGTTGACGCAAGATGCAGGGGATGAAGCTACTATGCTGAATGCGAAACGCGATCTGTGGCGAACAAAACATCGCTCATATCTGACTCCAATGTTGGATTACCTTATCAGTTATGAATAAGCATGTATGTTTGGCCTACATTGCTATTGTCCTTTGCTGTATGCTGGGCTTAGGGTGGGGTGATGCTTTCGCACAAAATCTTGCTCAGGACTCTCTTGAAATGTCGCATGAAGTGAAAAGTACATCTTCTCCAACAAAGCACGAAAAAGATCATCCTTCGTACAAGAACGAACCCTCTGATGCTAACGCTCTTTGTAGCGCTTTTGAACCAACAAAACTTGAATCCATAGAAACATGGTTCGATGATGTAAAATCGCATACCAATACGACTTGTCTCGAACAAGCTTTTTTAGCAAATCATTATTCACCTGGCCCAGATGCTTACGCTTTTATTGCTGTGATTCGTAAGGATAGTACAGGCCAGGATGTCTATAAATTCTTCAGTTATCGAGATACGGCATTTAAGTTCTCTTTAACACCTGATGGTAAGGAACGCTTTTGGCCTGCATCTACTGTAAAATTAACTGCAGCTGTAGTGGCGCTCATGCGTGCCGAAGAGGTTGGGGTCACTGCAGATGATCCCGTGTCCTTTATTGATCTTGGGATCAAAAATCAGACGACTCTCAGGCAGCTTGTAAGGGATGCCATTATTCCAAGTGATAATCTAGCGTATAATTCACTGATGCTTTTTGCTGGATTAGATCGTGCCAATGATGAATATATTCGCAAGAGATTGAATTTCCCTTGCATGGTCTTGCAAAGACGATATCAACGTAAAGACAAGGATGATAATCTCAGATTTAGTCCTGCTTTTTCGTTTAAACATGCTGAGCATACGATCGTTGTGCCAGAAGCCGTGTCAACGCAATTTTTTGAGCATGTACCACGCGAATCGAATGCACTTATGCTCGTTGAACTCGCTGAAATGTTGCGTCGTGTTATGACGGGGCAAATGCTAGCACTTTCTGATGATCACCTGAGTTTGTTGAGGACTGCCTTATTAGAAGCGCCTTCTTGCATTGATAAAGGCGTAAAACGCTTGATACCCAATGCTAAAATTTATAATAAAGGTGGTAAAGTGATTGGGGATGATAGGCTCGAAATTGCCTATATAACTGACGATAACAACGTCCCACGCTACTTGCTTGCGCTTTCGTTACCTTACTCCGAGATTGTTGAGCAAAAGACACAAGAACTCGCGTGGCAGATGATTCATGCGGTTCAAGAGTAAAATAATAAGGCTTTTTTCTAAAGCCTTACATTGACGGATGTATCGTTTAGCCGTAACATAGTCACGGGCGTTGTTTTCGTAGGAGGATTTCGTGATGCTCAAGCGTTCTAGTTTCAACAATGGTTTTACACTCATTGAGTTAATGATTGTTATTGCGATCGTTAGTGTTGTCGCTGCACTCTCCATTGCTGCTATTCGAAAGAATGCTGCGCATAATGCTATGACGACGCTCTCCAACGAAATGAAGTCTGCTTTTACTACGCAGCGAACGCGTGCTTTAACGACGGGACGCGCTTCGTATGTTGTTGTCAATACGGCGAACGGCGGAACTGTTGATCTCTATATGGGGGGAGACTCTCATTGTTCTGGCAACGATGGCGCGCACATTGATATCGTTTATGCAGATGATACTCCGCTCAATCGTAGTCGAATGGGGATTGATTTGGCTGTTGGTGCGAATGGAAATCATAGATCGCTTTCTAAACCTAACGATGATACTTATTATGCCGGCAATATGCCCATGATGAGGATTACGGGAGAGCTGAGATCTGTTAGAATTGCTAATAATGTTGTTGCTAAATATTCCGCCATTGCAGTCGCGGATGGGAGATTAACAGCTTGTTTTCAGCCGAATGGCCAGACGGTTTTCTTTACAGGCAATGTGCGCCAGCAAAATGCTAATAGCGCTGTCTTTACAATTGCCTCGACAAACGACTCGGAGTTTGTTGTCGGGGGTACATCTCAAATCATAGTTGAACAGTTTGGTAACATTCGTGCTCAGTACGTTGCAAATTAAAAACTGTTAGTTTTTGGCTTAGCCTCCTTCGGGAGGCTGTTTTGCATTTGTGTCCTTTTTCGTTTGATTCGAACTGCTATCAGAGTAATGCGCTGAAACTTGAATTGATCTAGCTAACAAGCTTTGTTACTGCACTTCAATTTGAATATATATAATTTCAATTTATCTGTGTAGCTGAGTTAGTTCAACAGAATGGATTACAATTACTATCTTTTTACAAATGTTTGCTTGGTTTAAGTATTCGTACGTCGCTAGCTGGTCTGTTTTCTTTTGTTTGGCTGTTTCTTGTGGCTGCTTTGCCGACAAGGCATTTGCTCAACAGCATGCGTTTACGATTGAGGATAATCACGCACTGCTCTATGCCAAACAAATGCAGTTTGCATCTGATGGTAGTCCTGTCGTGCGTATGCGGATTGCTGAGAATCAAACGCAAATTCGCTTTTCGCCAAGTGCCTCGTTTTACGTGTACCCCGATGGCCCTGGTGGAAGTTACATTGAGCTCCCAGGAGACGAAACTTATACGATAGAGGGATATGCGCCGCAACCTGGTCAATACCGTTTTGCAGTTATTCTCGCACGCTCCCGTAATACGAACGAATTAGATGTTCTCACTGAACGCTACGCACAGATTGTCCCAGAAACAGAAACGATTTCGTTGGGCTCTATTTTTGCGCTTAAAGGAAAAGTTTTTGACAATCGAGAACATTTGCGGATTTCATTGCGGACAAATGATGAGACAGAAGCCGCATTGCTCTTGAATACGCTTAAGCAGAAGTTTCCGGATAGTGATTTCGAGATTTATGACGAATTGCAGTCGTATCCTCGATTGACGGTTTCTTTGTCTAATGCTCGGGGGACAACGCGTGTCGTCAACGCGAATTTAATGTGGTTGAACTTCAACGAAACCATCGTCACGGTTCACAATATGCCTGATGAACAAGGAAAAGCGCAAAATCTGTTGCTTAATGGTCAGCTGATTGTAACGCCCGACAGTAATGCAAAGCTAAGCCTTGTTCAGGCGGCAAGTGTTGAGACTATTCTTCGCGGTATTTTGCCGGCAGAGTTGTATCCCACTGCGCCAGCAGCTGCCCTTGAATCACAGGCAATTGCGGCTAGAACGACACTCATCTCGCAAGTAGGGGCTCGTCATCAGGCTGATCCATATCATCTTTGTAATGTTCAACACTGTCAAGTATATCGCGGGTTAGGGGTCGCTACGCCTGCTACGGATCAAGCGATTCAAAAGACAAGAGGACAGGTCTTGTTTTCTGATGAACAGCTCGTTCAGGCTTACTATTCTTCCCATTGTGGGGGGAGTAGCGCTACTGCCTACGAAACTTGGAACTTGCCAGATGTTCCATACCTCGTTGCAAGACGTGACGATGACAGTGAATCGCCTGCTTCGCCTAATTCTGAATATGTACAAACAATAATCTCAAAACCAGTAAAGCAATCTACGGCATACTGTGCGCATGCGCCACACGGACAGAAGGATTTCACTTCGACTAAAAATGCGCACTGGGTTGTGACGGTGGATAGAGATGTTCTGCTTGCATCTCTTCAAAAACAAGGTTTGAATATAAAATCTGTTCAGGTCATAGAGATATTGAACAGAGGACAAAGCGGACGCGTTACGCGTATGCGTGTTGTGGGGGACGGGCAAGAACTAATCTTGGAACACGAATTACCTATTCGACGCTTTTTTGGTGGACTTAAAAGCGCTCTTTTTACGATGTCGATCACAAGAATGGGCAATAATATTCAAAGCGTTACTTTTGAGGGGGCTGGATTTGGGCATGGGGTCGGATTGTGTCAGACTGGGGCTATCGGTATGGCACAACGCAAGTTCAGTGCTGCGCAAATTCTTCAGCATTATTATCCAAATACCCATATTGAAAAGCTTTGGTAATACGGCTCAATTGTATTGTTAGATATTGAGTTTATATTATAATTTGTTTTGGTTTTCTATGAGTGTAAGATCATTTATCAACACATATCGCTGATAAATGATCTTATTTTTTGCTACAAATAAAACTCTCCTTCGTCATCACACAGTTTTTGCATGATGCCATTGGATAATTTCCAAGACTCACCTCGAATGATCTCCCGACCATTTTCTCTGAGAAGATAACTGCCGTCGATGAGTATATAAAAGGTATGTCCCATGCTATCCTTTTGTGTAATATCTTCGTACAAGCGTTGACCGTCGAGGATGTTATGACATACTTTTTGATAATGTGGTAGAATCTGTGTGTGCGTCAGTCCAAGACCACGTATGAAACGCTTATAATTTGGATCGATGGATTCGCCTGTTTCCTCGGGTTGTGCATATACGATGGTTGCGCAATTCATTGATCCAGCACTGATGCCCATGACGGTGCCTTCATACTGCGATAGAGCAGAACGTAGATTGATCTCCTCAAAAAAGCGATTCTGTGTCGGAACGTGACCTCCGCCTAGGACTATAAAATCGCTGTTGCTCACAAATTCTACTGTTTGAGCCATCGTGCGTCGATCAATAAGTTTAAAACTCGAAAAGCTTAGTCCGCCAGTCTCAAGCGTTCTGCGCATAGAATCACGGCACCATTCGCTAAAATCTGCCTCATCGGGTGCTGCTGTAACAAAAACGCCACGTGCTCCAGGTTTTACGGTACGCCTAAGCTCTTCTGCAAAACGATTTGCCGGGTTTATATCTCCGCTGCCTTCAATGCACGGACTGCTCGTTAAAAATAAAATCATATCTGCCTCCTTTTTCCCCCTACACCCATACTCGCTCGCTCTATAAAAATACGCAACACTTTTTTAGTGTTTTTTTTATCCGTATTCATTTGGGCGGCCGCTATTCGGGCTTAAGCCCGAATACGCGTCACGCTGTCCGGCTATCGGCTAGCGCATAGCGCTGCCGATATGCCGTCCAATCTTAGGGAACATGTATTTTGAGGCGTCTTGGTTTTCAAGTTAGAACCCCGATTAACAAAATACCTTTTGGAATGGATAGATTCTAGGGTGCTAAATATTTTTAATAAATAGTGTTGAAAAGTGAACAAAATATCATTACAAAGAAATTGTGTCGACGCGTCAAAAGTGTTGCGCGTCGTATTGATGCCCCATCGGGGCGAAAAGACGCGCACGCAAGGCGTATTCGCACATTGGTGCGAATAGCCTGCGCAGAAATACACATCACATTTAATCCTGCGCCTGCCTTCATATTCGCGCAGCCTCACCTAGAGTATTTATGAAAAAGATTATCCGTTTCTTGTTGATGACATTGGGAACAGCCTTAGTGACTGCCGGTTGTGCTTCTTGTCCAGTCGTCGAATCCAGCTGTAGTACACAGACGGCTGCGTCAGATCGAGTGGAGAGTAATTCGCTTCAAAAAGAAGTTGTGAACAAAATTCCACAGACGAATGATATGAAAGAAGTTTATACGTTTATTAAGGCGCAAAAAACGTATTACCTTGCTACGACTGAGGGCGATCAGCCGCGCGTTCGGCCGTTCGGTACGGTTCATATCTTTGAAAACAAACTTTATATTCAGACTGGCAAAAAGAAGAATGTTGCGCATCAGATCGAAGCAAATCCCAAATTCGAGCTTGTCTCATATGATAATGCATCTGTGTGGCTTCGACTTTCGGGGACTTTGGTCGAGGATGATCGCGTAGAGGCACAAGCAAGTATGCTCGAAGAATATCCTGAGCTTAAGGGAATGTATACGCCCGGAGATGGGAATACGGTCGTCTACTATATTAAGGACGCGACTGCGACGATTTCATCTTTTGGCGCACCGGATCGCACGATTCAATTTTAACAAAACAGCCTCCAAACAGCATTGTGGCTGTTGGAGGCTATCTAGATTGTACTTCGTTTCGCGTTTTTGGCGTTAGAATCTTAAAAATCGTTCTATCCAACGGAACGTCTTTTCTTCGTAAGGGGGATAGCGGAGTTGCATGTCAAAGCGGTTCGTGTTCCATAACGAGCCTTTGATGTGACTGAAGGACTCAAATCCTGCAAAACCGTGGCTAACGCCTTGACCGCTTGCGCCGATGCCGCCGAAGGGGAGTTTGACGTTTGATACGTGCATGAGCGCATCGTTGCGGACAAAATTGCCTGACGATATGTGATCGTGAATCCATCTTGCATCTTTAAGCTTGTCGCTGAACACGTACAGCGCTAGGGGATTGGGATGCTGACGAATGATCTCACGCGCTTCTTGAAGTGGTTCGTTTGAGTTGAGCGTTAAGATTGGCAAAATGGGACCAAAGATTTCTTCCTGCATGAGCGGATGCGTGGGATCGTTGATCTTTACGATTGTGGCTTCCATGCGCAAAGTTTCAACATCGCTACGGCCGCCCAAGATGATCTCTTCGCCATGACCGAGCATGTCTGACAAACGCTTGAGATGCGATGGATTGATGAGGTGAGCCATCGAATCCGGTTGGGGAAACATTCGGCGAATTGCACAGATCAAAGCAGCTTTGAAACGTTCTAAGAGTGGTTGGGCAATGAGAACGTAGTCAGGGGCAACGCAGGTTTGGCCGGCATTGGTGAACTTGGCAAAGGCGATGCGGTTCGCGACATGCTCTATGTTTTTGACATTCAAAATGATCGTTGGGGATTTTCCTCCGAGTTCAAGAACATAAGGGGTGAGGTTTTCTGCGCAAGTCGTAGCAATGGCCTTTGCCGTTCGTGTGCTGCCTGTAAAAAATACGAAATCTATCGGTTCTCGCAAAAGCCTTTGCGTAGTTTCGGCGTCTCCTTCGACCGTGATAATTGCATTCGTATCCATATATTTATTCAACATCTGCGCGATGAGTAAGCTCGTATTCTGCGATATCTCGCTCGGTTTAATAATCGTCACATTGCCGGCTGCGATCGATGAAATGAGCGGTGAGAGCGCGAGTTGGAGCGGGTAGTTCCAGGGGCTAATGATGAGAGCGAGTCCGCGAGGTTCGGCGCATGTGGCGCTGATGGATGGAAAAAGAAACAGGGGCGAAAAATGAGGTTTTAGGCGCATCCAACTGCGCAGATGGCTTAATGCATATTTCGCTTCGTGAATGACAAAGCCGATTTCGGTTATCCAGGCTTCTTGCGCTGTTTTGCCGAGATCTTTGTAGAGTGCTTCTTCAAAGGCTTCACGCTCGGTTTCGAGCATGCGTATCAAGGCTTTGAGTTGTTTTTTGCGCCATTTGTACGAGCGTGTGACGTCACTGTCGAAGTATGAACGAAGGTTTTGGGTTATGTCGAGCATGGGGGAATCCGTGTAAAAGCAAAAAAACGATCATGCGCCTTGAGGCACATAAGGCCTTTTAGCGCGACGCACGCTTTATAGCAAAAAGACTTCACAATAGGATGTAAAATTACGTCAATTATTCTATAATCAACACGGTGAAGCTGTATTGACAGCAGCCTGATTCAGGTTTGTGACGCTGCGCCCAGCTTGCTATTTGATCACAACTTACACTTTGCGCTCAATCGTATCCACGGGGTACTAGGTAGAATGCAAAAATTGTATCGAGGAGAATTATACAATGAAACGTATGACGAAGAATACTCATCGCTTTGGAATATCACTCTGTTTGGCACTTATTATATCGGCTGCTGGTTGTGCGTATGATATTAAGAATGGAGAGGTGTCGTCTTCTAATAAGACAGAGAATGATTCTGATATAGTTGACGAAGGTAATGGGACGTGTGCAGATTTGAGTAACAATATTACAATTGAAGTGGATGTAACTCCGAGATATGAGTATAATTATAATGAGAATAATGATCCGATTGAAAATACAGAAGATCCAATGGGATCGATAAATGTAGTGTTTAAAAAATGTTACGATAAGGATGTTGTTGTTGATTTAAAATTAAAAGATGGCTCAGATTCGCTGGAATTTAAAGATGGATATGACATAAAATGGAATGAAAACGGTTTTGTGATACCCCATGAGCTATGTAAAAAGTTTGTTGATGACAAAGGTGGGGCTAGTATTAATATAGGATATTTATATAATGAAGCTGTTCATAAAGAACATGGAAAAATAGAATTTCAATATGAATATAGTGTGCAATTTCCGGACGATAATGAAGAGTGTAGTGATGTAAGAAAACAAGTAGAAATACCAATAGAGGTATATAAAGAATGTGGATTTAAACTTAAGGTTTTGTATGATGACGCAGAAGTTGAATCGATTCAGCCAACAATAAAAAATGATGACGGTTCTTCTGTCAAAACTGGAAAAATAAAAGAAAATAGTCAGTATGTAATTGAGGTGGATAAAAAAGGATTTAATGAGATTAGCTATCAATTTATGTACGATGGCAAGCAAGCTGATGGTAAAGATGGTAATATACTTATTGAGCCAAATAATGTGAAGGATAAAAACCTCTCGTTTCAATTAGACAAAAATGAAAATTTGATTATTAATGCTGTTGCAAATAATTTTGTTGAAGGAAATAGAAAGCAAAGTGTTAGATTTGTAGTAAAACCGACTGGTGAATCAAACGAAATGTGTTTTTTTGGTTATGATTTTGATATTATAGATACTACCGATGGTTCAACTGTATATCAAATTGATGAGTTCAGTGAGTTAAATAATAATATGGATGGATATTTGAAGGATAGTATAAAGAATGAAAAGTGTAGTTCAAGACTAGTTCTTCCTCCAGGTAAATATAAGTTAGAAGCATGGGGCGCATCGGGCGGGGATGCTCACTATAATAAATGTGGAGATAACAAAAATATTGTATGTGACTCATATGATAATTATCTTGTTAATATTTCTCACTCTTCTTTTGGTGGGTTGGGAGGATATTCAGTAGGAACTATCGATCTAGAAGAAAAAGAAACTACTGTGTATTTATACTATGGAACCCATGGATCAGAAGCTGGCCAGGGGAAGAAAAGTGGAGGCTGTAATGGTGGAGGAAATGGGGGGCGAGGCGACTATATAGGTTTTGGTGGTGGTGGCGCAGCAGATGTTCGGCTTGATATTGATGATATATATTATCGTATTTTAGTTGCTGGCGGTGGCGGCGGTGCGGATGATATTTATGGAGAAGGACATGGTGGATATGGTGGTGGCATAATTGCCGAAGAGAATCGTGTAGACGTGGGGAGACAGAGTCAACAGGCTACACAGGTGACCGGAAGTGCTTTTGGGTATGCTGAGGATTATAACAATAGCGGTGATATTGGTGGCGGCGGCGGCGGCTGGTTTGGTGGCTTTCATGGTAGTGGCCTTAATGCTGGCGGCGGTGGTGGATCGGGTTTTGTGTTAAATGATATGAATATAAATAATATTCTAACTTTAGTGGATGATTGGCAGAATAGTGGTAATAAGTTAAATGATAATGAGTATAAATTTTTGTTTAAATTGTTGTCGGCTTGGTATCCGCCTGATAACTACGATGGCTCAATCGAGGGTTGTTTTGCTGAATGTGAAAATTTTGAATGTATAGTTAATAGTACTGGATGTGTTGGACGACCCAAATGTATTATAGAACAAATTGGTAAATGTTTTGTCGATAAAACTGATAAGATAATATATCGACTGCAAGATAAAGATTTTAAAACAATGAGTGGCAATGAAACATTCCCTTCTCCCTATGGAAATGAAGAAACTGGCCATTGGGGAAATGGTGCCATTCGCATCACGCGCATCGTAGATGATAAGAATGATGCCACTAATGGTATTAATTATTAATAGATGTGATTAGTTTTGGATGATTAATACCTACGCCTAGGATCGTTAAGTTATGAGATGATTTGGGCGTAGGTGTTTTGTTCTGGCGGACGCACAGCAATGGCTGCTTAGGGATAGGACGATTAAGAAAGGTTAGGGATGGAATAGCCTTTTTTAAGCTGAGAGATTTTGCTATATTGTGCTTGTTGTAGCACGTAGCTATTGCACAGCTTACAAAATTCGTAAAGCGATACGAGGAATAAGATGAAGTATTCTTACAAATATAAACACTGTTTGAAGTTAGCTATTTGTTCTTGTCTACTCTTTGCAATGTCTGGTTGTGAATATGACGTTGAAGATGTCGAAGGCGAGTATTTTGAGCCAGGCATTGACAAACCAGGTAATAACGACCCAAGCAACAATGAGCCGGGTAATAACAACCCAAGCAACAATGAGCCGGGTAATAACGACCCTACTAATTCTGATAAGTGTGTTATTGCGTTGAAACAAGATTCTGCTGATAAAATTTCGATAGTAAAAACTGCAGATAATAAATATCAAAAAGAGTATTCTATAGAACTTGGGTTGCGCAGTTGTCCGGTTGAAGACTTTTATATAAATGCAAGAATTGTTTCAAAAGATGTTAGTAAATATGTGGAGCTTGATAATAAGCCCATTCTAGTAAAAACAGCCGATTGTGAAAAAGGAGAATTTCCAAAATTGAACATAACTGTTACAGATGGCTTTATTGATGACTTAAATATGGAATCTTTGAATTTAATAATTGAGCTCAGTTATAATGGTTGTGACGCATCTAAATCTCTAATAATTACACGAACAATTACGATAGAACGAGAAAATAATAATTACAATCCGGATGTGGAATGCTCTCTGGTTGATTTAGAAAATAAGTGGGATAAAAATAAAAAGGATATGATTGTTCCAGGAGAAGAGCGCACAATAAAATGCACTTTCAGCACAAAGTTACAGGGAACGAATACGCTTGACCTTAGCTTTAGCGATAAGAATCATATTTTCTTTGTTGATGATGAAAAGGCATTGGAAGTTCATTACGATATTACACAAAACATGTTGGATGATTGGTCTTTTAGTATCAATATTAATGCAGAGTCTTTTAAAAATATTGGTAATGATGAAATTACTATAATAAAATATAGATTAAACAACCAGAATATAAAAGAGTTGCGTCTAACTGTTTTAAACGATGCGTTGAATCATGTTGTATTTAATGTAGATAATCGTAGGGATTTACATCAAAATCAAAAAGCTGTTTCGGATATAGATAATTTATCAGATAGTTCAGAGTGTGGCAGTCAAGTAACTGTGCCGGCAGGAAAATATAAGCTCGAGGTATGGGGTGCTTCTGGGTATAGCTATTATACAAAAAATACAGATGAATATGTGGGCGGAAAAGGAGGCTATTCAACATGCACGATATTGTTGGGGCAAGAAACAAAGCTGTATTTGTATTATGGTACTGAAGGAAAGAGAGCTGAATTGGGGGACTACGCTGGGGGGGGATGCAATGGTGGCGGTAACGGGTATTCTTCAAACAATAAATATGCCGGTGGCGGTGGTGGTGCATCTGACATTCGTATAGATGGATATGAATTATATAATCGCATTATTGTAGCTGGTGGCGGCGGTGGCGCAGATTATGGGGGGAGTAATGGATATCTTAATGGTTCTGGTGGGGTCGGTGGCGGCACAAGTGGAGGAGATGGAAAGGGGGTAAACCAAAATAATAATGATGGTATAGGAGGGAAAATTAGTAGTGGTAATGGTTTTGGTAAAGGTGGGGGGTATATAACTCGCTCTGATAGTTATTACAGTGGCGGCGGTGGCGGCGGTGGCTGGTTTGGTGGCTATGCTGGCCATGGATCGTCGGCCGGTGGCGGCGGTGGATCTGGATTTGTATTAAATGAATATTATATTGATTTAATTCAAAATAGTTTGTTTGGTAATAATGTGGAATTTAATTCGGATTATGCAAATTGGGTGTATGCTTTGTTTAAAGTATGGAATAATTTAGTTTATAATAATTGTACGTCTGCATGTGATGGCGAGGATATTAGTTGTATTATGGCAGAATTTAATTGTGAATGGAATGATAGTGGTTGTATTCCTGAAATAGTAGGTCAGTGCTTTGTTTCAGGTTCTGAAAAAAAATATATAATAACAGATGCTCAAACTTTTTCCTATAAAGATTTAAATGATAAAGAATTTCCAAAAGCAGTTCCCTGGGATAGTAGTGATAGAGAAGAAACCGAACAAGGCCACCAAGGTAATGGTGCAATTCGCATTACGCGCTGTTTTGATGGAAATTGTAATGATTAATATATGATTTAATTAGAATCACTGTTGTCCCGCTTAGTTTTATGAAATACTCGTTTCTAAACATGAAAAAGACTTAAGATTACTGTTAAATCGCACGCGTCGCGAAGCCGAAGGCAAGCTGCGGGCGCACCGGGCTAGCGGGCGCGCATGTTGAAGACGAAGTCAAGTTCGCGCCCGCCGATGAACGAATTAAATTCATCTCCGTTACCTGCACACACTTTTGGTCTGCTGCGCGATAAAAGCGCGTGGGGATTCCAAAGGGGCGTCCGCGATATGACGCCCCTTTGGGCCGTCCGCAGGACAGAGTGAGAATAACCAAAATATAAAATACTATAACGAGTGCATTTCATTGCAGTTAATGAAAATATGTTGTGGGATAGCAATGAGTTATATTGTAAATTAAACTAAACTAAACTATATTATTCGGTAGTAGCGCCTAACATCTGGTGAGTTTATCCTGAAAGCATTCATCAGATGTTAGGGGTGTTGTTTTGTGAAGCTAGGTGTTTTGCTAAGCGTCACGTTTGAGCGCCGCAGGCTTAGAGGGGGTAGCGGCGTATTTGCGAAGCAAATAGCCGCTCAGGGGGACGCTTCCCCCCTTTAAATAAAATTACAATGAATTCTTCAAGAAACTATTTGTAGAGTAAGAATGTTTCGCGATGTGAACGCCAATTTGCAGATTCTTCGTGCATTTGTTCGAGAATGAGGTAAGGATTTTGTTGAGATTCGATTTGTTTGCGGACGCGATCATTGCCGAACAGAAGGTCGATGGCGAGTTTGTCTTGGACAAATTCGTAGGTTTGGGTGCGCCAGGCGAAAGCGTCGTGGAGCGCGTGCATAACGCTCAAGACGGCGACGCCGGTGAGAAGTGGTTTAAATGCATTTCGGTCGGTGACGTGCATTTCGAGGCCGTGGCAAAGCTGTCCGGCGCATTTTTGGAACATCGGTTTAAAATCTATAGGTCGAAAAATGACGCCAGGCAGGGCGAGTGCTTTGAGTGCTTCGTGTGAAGCGCGTGCGTTGACCCAAGGTGCGCCAAAATACTCGAAAGGACGCGTTGTACCACGGCCTTCGGAGAGATTTGTTCCTTCGATCAGGCACATGCCTGGGTAGATCACAGCCGTATCGATGGTAGGCATATTGGGTGACGGCATGAGCCAAAGCGCGCCTGTATCATTATAATAAGATTTACGGTCGTAATCTTTCATAAGAATGGGGAAAAAGTTTTCGCGACCGGGGGTGTTGTCTTCTTCCAACCACATTCTTACAAGTTCGGCTGCGGTCATGCCATGACGTGTCATGACGCTTCGCATGCCCACAAAAGAATGATAATTGGAATCGATTAAATTACCTTCGATGTCATTTGCATTAATGGGATTGGGGCGATCGATGAACCATACCGAAGCGCCATGGGTGAGGGCAGCGCGTGCGAGCATCCAAGCTGTATAAACAAAAGTATAATAACGAGCGCCTACATCTTGAATATCAATTAGAACAGCATCGAGGTCTGCAAGTGTAGCATCTGCGGGGGAAAGCGTTTCGAGGGCGTGACCATATAAACTCGTGATAGGCGCTTGTACGATTTCGTCGAAATTATCATTTACGCCTTCCATATCTTGTGCTGCGCCCCAAAGACCGTGTTCTGGTGCAAATATTCTGGCAAACTGTATGCCTTTCGCTCTTAGAGCATCAAGGATGTGTTCGCTCGAATTAAGGGTGCTGGCAGCGTGACATAGAATGCCGAGCTTTTTGTGTTTAAGAGTTTCGATGAGAGAATCGTCATTTAGTAAGCGTTCGAGCGCGGGAATCATCTTTTCAATCCATTTTCTAGTGATAAGTCTTTGACGGCGCTGTATGGGGCGCCCACCAGCAGGGAGTCTAGCGCGAGGACGTAGTAATGGCGAAAAGAAGGGGTACCGATGATATGGGTGGCGCTAGTGTAGAACTGCAAGTGAGGTGATGGGGGATGTAGGAAGGTTGAGAGCGTCGAAAAAGCGTGCGTTGGTGCATGTCAAAATGCGGAGCCTAGTAGGAATGGATAGCGTGACGGTAAAATGGTTTTGAAGGATCGGTTTAGATATGGATGTGTTGTTTTTGAGGCTGGAACGAGCGCAAATGGGCGAATGGAGTGAGTTTGCGGACGATTGAGTTCGAGGTGAGAGAGGGAGTGCCCACTCGGCAAGCGAAAAAAATCCATCGAGTGAAAAAAACTTCTTGACCGGGCATAACAATCCGCGTAAAAGCCGCACTCGCCGAATGACTTGAGCGAAAGTTGAGAGTCAGAAAGCAACCCGGGCATATAGCTCAGCGGGAGAGCATCGCCCTTACAAGGCGAGGGTCGCAGGTTCAAACCCTGCTGTGCCCATGGATCTTTATGAAAGATGAATAAGAGCAGAGAGTTAAAGAAATAGCAATGGGGTGGTAGTTGAGTTGGTTACAACAACGGCCTGTCACGCCGTAGGTCGAGGGTTCGAGCCCCTTCCGCCTCGTTAGATATTTCTTATACACCGATGTGGGGTGGTAGTTGAGTTGGTTACAACAACGGCCTGTCACGCCGTAGGTCGAGGGTTCGAGCCCCTTCCGCCTCGTTGGTGTATGAGAGAATATCTTATAGAATGGGGTGGTAGTTGAGTTGGTTACAACAACGGCCTGTCACGCCGTAGGTCGAGGGTTCGAGCCCCTTCCGCCTCGTTCAAAAAAAGTTTCCCAAATTTGGGGTGGTAGTTGAGTTGGTTACAACAACGGCCTGTCACGCCGTAGGTCGAGGGTTCGAGCCCCTTCCGCCTCGTTAATTTTGAAGAGTCCACCGATGTGGGGTGGTAGTTGAGTTGGTTACAACAACGGCCTGTCACGCCGTAGGTCGAGGGTTCGAGCCCCTTCCGCCTCGTTGGTGTGCGATTCAGGATTAAGTTGGGGTGGTAGTTGAGTTGGTTACAACAACGGCCTGTCACGCCGTAGGTCGAGGGTTCGAGCCCCTTCCGCCTCGTTTTCTTTAACTTTCCAATCTTATTTGGGGTGGTAGTTGAGTTGGTTACAACAACGGCCTGTCACGCCGTAGGTCGAGGGTTCGAGCCCCTTCCGCCTCGTCCATTCATGTTCATAAATATCCTCATTTGGGGTGGTAGTTGAGTTGGTTACAACAACGGCCTGTCACGCCGTAGGTCGAGGGTTCGAGCCCCTTCCGCCTCGTTAGCCGCAATTCTTTGAATTGCGGCTTTTTTTGTTTTTGGGCGGCCGCTATTGCGTGGCAATACGCGGCACGCGCCCGGCTATTCGCTTTGCGAATTACGCCGGGCTGTTTGCGGGTGCGAGCGGGGTTGAGTGTTATCACTTGATTGCACCTAAGAAAGAAGCGAGCTGTTTTATCTGTTGTTTGTTGTACTTAGATAGCGGCTGGTTGTGCTGTGTCGAATGAAAGGATAGAGAGAATAAGATGCTTCCAGAGCTTAAGACAATTGCGCACATACGTACTGATTTTCCTACAAAAGCAGGGATTCCACGCCAGAGTGGATTGATCGACGCGTTACAAGCAACGATTATCTTTGAACCAGATTATCGTGTTCAGGAAGCGCTTCGAGGGATAGAAGCATTTTCTCATTTGTGGTTGATCTGGGGGTTTTCGGAAGCTAATCGCGAAACTTGGTCGCCGACCGTTAGACCTCCGAGATTAGGTGGCAACACACGTATGGGGGTGTTTGCTACGCGTTCACCTTACAGACCGAATGCTTTGGGGTTGTCTTGTGTGCGATTGAATGGCATTGAGGTTACGCGTCAATATGGTGCAGTGATTCACGTTTGTGGTGCAGACTTAATGAGTGGATCACCGATATATGATATTAAACCCTATTTGTCTTTTACGGATGCTCATCCAGAGGCCAAAAATGGATTTGCAGGGGCTGTTTTTGGGGACAAACTTAACGTTGTATTTGAGCGAAGTATGGCATCACAGCTCAATGATGAGCAGTATAGGGCGCTTTGTGCTGTTTTAGCGCAGGATCCTCGTCCAGCGTATCACGATGATCCGGAGAGAATTTATGGATTTCCGTTTGCTGGTGTTGAGGTCAAGTTTCGCGTAGAGGGTGAACGTTTGATTGTTGTTTCGATCGATCAGAGTTGTTCAGTAGATTGTCTATAAGCGCGAAGGACGCGTGAGACAAGCTTTGATTGTGTGATTCGTTGTGCATTGGTTTGATAGAATCACGTGATAGCGGTTTTGCGATAGATAGGGGTTGGTGCGCCGCAGGCAGAGGGGGTAGCGGCGTATTTCTGAAAGAAATAGCCGCCCAGGGGGAGACTTCCCCCACAGAGAGTAATATATAATGCATCAATCGTATAATATATTATGACGCGTTTAACGCATTGTGTTATTGAAAAATAAGTAAATTTATTTCGTAAAAAGCGACATTTCGTGTTATTGGGGGCGAGGTTAGATGTCTTTTGCCGCCGCGAAAAGCAAAAGATATTTTATAATACAATGAGAGGATGATCATGAAGCATATATTTATAGTAAATCCTGCGGCAGGAAAAGAAAATGCAACAGAGCACATCAAAAAAGAAATTGAGAATTCGGGCATAGATGTCACGTGGGAAATATATGAAACCAAGGAGCGTGGCGATGCAACGGAGTATCTAAAAAAGTATTTAGAAACGCATCCTGACCCTGTTCGCGTATATGCGTGTGGCGGTGATGGAACGTTGAATGAAGTTGTGAATGGTGTTGTGGGATATGCGCAAGCGTCGATTAGTTGTTATCCGTGCGGATCAGGGAACGATTTTATAAAGTATTATGGCGGAATGGAGGCATTTGCTTCGATCATTAATTTAATCAACGGAGATGAAAGACCGATTGATATAATAAAAGTTGGTGATCGATATGCCATAAATGCGGTGCATTTTGGTTTTGATTCGTGCGTAGCGCAGAAGATATCAGAGCTTCGACGCAAGCCGATTATTGGGGGGCGCAATGCGTATGCCTCTGCGGTAGCGTATGCGTTGGTCAAGGGGATGCATCATCAATGCAACGTTGTAGCAGATGGTGATTGTATGAATCCTTCGGGCGAATTGTGTTTATGCACGATAGCAAATGGTCAGTATGTTGGCGGTTCGTATCGATGCGCGCCCAAGTCGTGGAATGACGATGGCATGCTGGATGTTTGTATTGTCGATCGCATTTCGAGGTATCGTTTTCTTCGAGTGATGGGGCCGTATCAGCGTGGAGAGCATCTGGATAATCCTGATTACAAGAGTTTTATATATTATAAACGCGTAAATAGAGTTCATGTTACGGCACCTGCGGGATTCGTCGTTTCTATGGATGGGGAGCTGCTTGAAATGAATGATTTTGAAGTTTGTGTTATGCCACAAGCGACGCGTTTTGTTGTGCCGCGTGGCGCCAAGTGCATTGCGCCGGCCAAAACAGAAAAGTCTGAAACAGGCGTCGACAGCTTGCTTAAGGGAAGCGATGTGCAAGCAGAGGTTGCGGCCAAACTTTCATAGTGCAGATTGAATTCTAAATTTTAAGAGCATTTGCAGACAGAATTAGCGCCCTTTAACAGGGTGCTTTTTTTTGAGCGTTGCATGTTTGAATTTCAATTTAGTGGCATTTTTCAAACATGTTTTTCGGTTGAATTTTGTGGAGGGGGAAGTGTCCCCCTAAACTGTCCCCTTAAAATCGGACACGTCAATTGAGGGGCGTCCCTCCGATATGGACACTTGAAACGATGGGCATCCCTTGTTACTAGGCAATGGGAGTTTTTATGAGCCTAACGCAAGAGTTTATTTGGGGTGGACAA
>JAZRWH010000186.1:0-7623 GCA_045599585.1 Myxococcota bacterium | reverse complement strand
GCGTCGCGAAGCCGAAGGCAAGCAGCGGGCGCACCGGGCGAGCGGGCGCGCATGTTGAAGACGAAGTCAAGTTCGCGCCCGCCGATGAGCGAATTAAATCCATCCCATTTACCTACATACACCCTTGGTCTGCCGCGTGTGCAGCATGTCTGAACGAAGTGAGTTCTGCACGCGCGCCAAAAGAGCGCGGGGATTCCAAAGGGGCGTCCGCGATACGACGCCCCTTTGGGCCGTCCGCAGGACAGAATAAGGATAAGAAAAGTATAAAATTCTGTAACGAGCGCATTTCGTTACAGTTAATGAGAATATGTTGTGGGACAGCGATGATATTAAATATTCTTCTTTAGACATTTATTATACCGCGACCAAGTATTATAAATTATTCAATCAAAGTGATGGCCAATTAAAATCACAGAAGAACACGCAATTCTGTATACATCACTCATTTTAATATAAACAACATATCAGAGAACATAATATACTTTAATGACCTTCGTCGTTAAAAGCACACTTATCGAAGACTTAGACAAACAACAGCCGCTTGAAACAAGCGGCTGTTGAACAACGCATACGCATTAAAAGCCAATATTAATATTTAATGCAACTAACAAGGTTTCCTTCTGCGTCACGCGACGTAGCAAAATAACCATTATTAGCATCACACATTTCACATTTAAGTCCTACATAGCCAGTAGCACAAGGACCATCTGAAAAGCATTCTTTGTTCTCACATTTGTACTTTAATAACCCATTAGATGGCATATGTTCTTTACAACTGTAAGGCAAGCCTGCTTTATCTACACCACATGCATCAGCACTATCCTCAACACAGTTACCTTTTTCTGGATGAAAATTACCTACACAGGTAAAACTAATGCACTCTCCACCAGAACAAATTCCAGTACCCCAAGCAGTTTTCATACTACAGCTGTTCCCGTGCATACCACAATTTGACTCTGAATCAGCTTCACAACCAGTCTTATAAACGTGTTCATTTAGACCACAGCTGTTACCTCCTATACTGGTACATTTACCGTCAATACAGAATTTTCCGGTTCCACAAGACTCTCCTTTAGTCTTATCAGTCGCTCCGCAAAAAGAATTGTCTGTTTTGGGATCAATACACCTTATGGTCGACATAGTCATCCCAGAACCAACATTGACGTACCCTGTTGAGCAAGTATAAGAACAATTACCAGAACTACAGGTGTTAGATGTTGCGTTTTGAATCGCATGATCTGAACACTTATAACCGCAAGCTCCACAATTATCTGCGTCAGATGATTTTATATTAATACATTTATTACCTAATGTTGTAGAACAAAGCGTCTCTGACGACTTTGTACAACTGTTCTGTTCACAATTGCCATTAATACAAACCTGTCCTGTCGTACACGCAAATCCTCTGGATGTTGCACTCGTTGCGCCGCAGAACTGGTTGTCCGTCTTTGGATCAACACATTTAATCATTGCTGAAGTTTTGCCATTACCAACATTTACATACCCCGCCGAACAAGTGTACTCGCAGTTGCCTGTGTTACAAGTATTTGAAGTTGCATTCTGAATCGCATGATCTGAACATCTATAGCCGCAGGCACCACAATTATTTGCATCGGATGATTTTATATTCATACATGTATTTCCCGATGTCGTAGAACAAAGCGTTTCGTTTTTATCGGTACATTCATTTGTCGCGCATTTACCGTTAATACAAACCGTCCCAGTCGTACAAACAGAACCTTTTGCGCCTGAATCTGTAGCACCACAGAACTGATTATCCGTTTTAGGATCGATACACTTGATCGTAGCAGACGAATTACCTGTACCAACGTTTACGTAACCTGTTGCGCAAACATACTGACAGTTGCCAGCGCTACAAGTTGTCGATGTTGCATTCTGAATCGCGTGTTCGGAACATTTATAACCGCAGGCGCCGCAGTTATTCGCATCTGTAGACTTAAGATTGATACAAGTGTTACCTAACGTCGTTGAACAAAGTGTTTCGCCTGAATTTTTATCACAGCTGTTCTGAGCACAGCTACCATCGACGCATACTTTACCCGTCGAGCAAACTTGACCTTTGGATGATGCGCTCGTTGCACCGCAGAACTGGTTGTCTGTTTTGGGATCAACACACTTGATCGTCGCTGCTGTCCTACCCGTACCAACATTTACATAGCCTGTGGCGCAGGTGTACTGACAGTTGCCTGAATTACAACTATTCGATGTAGCATTCTGAATCGCATGCTCCGAACATTTATAGCCACAGGCGCCGCAGTTATTCGTATCAGTAGACTTGAGATTGATACAAGTGTTACCTGACGTCGTTGAGCAAAGTGTTTCGGCGGAATTTTTATCACAGCTATTCTGAGCACAATTGCCATCAATACAAACTTTGCCCGTTGAGCAAACTTGACCTTTGGCTGCAGCGCTCGTCGCACCGCAGAACTGATTATCCGTTTTAGGATCGACGCATTTGATCGTCGCAGACGTTTTGCCCGAACCGACATTAACATAACCGGTCGCGCAAGTGTATTCACAGCTACCAGCGTTACAACTATTCGATGTCGCATTCTGAATCGCGTGTTCAGAACATTTATAACCACAAGCGCCGCAATTATTTGCATCCACCGAATTAATATTAATACATTTATTTCCAGAAACAGTTGAACAGAGTGTTTCTAATTTATTCGTGCAACTATTTGTAGCGCAACTTCCATCCACACAAACCGTTCCCGTTAAGCACGCATTTCCTTTTGAAGTTGCACTCGCGCCACAGAATTGGTTATCCGTCTTAGGATCAACGCATTTGATCGTCGCAGAGGTTTTGCCCGAACCGACATTAACATAACCAGTCGCACAAGTGTATTCGCAGTTTCCCGCATTGCAGACAGTCGACGTTGCATTCTGAATCGCATGCTCAGAACACTTATAGCCGCATGCACCACAGTTATTCGCATCTGATGCTTTGAGATTAATACAAGTATTGCCTGACGTCGTTGAGCAAAGCGTTTCAGATTTATTGGTACAACTGTTCGTAGCACAACTACCATCGACGCATACTTTACCAGTTTCACATTTTTGGCCTCGAGCTGTTGAACTCGTTGCACCACAATAATTGCTGTCTGTCTTGGGATTAATGCAAACAATTGAATCAGAGGTTTTACCATTACCAACATTTACATAACCAGTCGTACACTCATATTGGCATGCACCAGCTGCACATAATGAAGATGTCGCATTTGGAATGGCGTGATCTTTACAAACAAAGCCGCAACTTCCACAGTTTGTTGCATCTGCGGCCTTCACGTTAACACAGCTTTTCCCTGATTCTGTGGAACATAATATTTCTATCGACGCACATGT
This sequence comes from Myxococcota bacterium, assembly GCA_045599585.1. Taxonomy (GTDB): domain Bacteria; phylum Myxococcota_A; class Bradymonadia; order UBA4248; family UBA4248; genus RGIG464. Next base: position 4,257 of record JAZRWH010000186.1, on the reverse strand, counting down.
ATTTTGTTCACAGTTGCCATTGACACAAACCTGGCCTTTGGCGCATTTTTTACCTTCATTCGTACAAGAATTTATCGTACCTTTTGCACCACAATACTCACTATCCTGCATTGGATCACGACACAAACCGCCACATTTTACCTGATTACCAATGCAAGCCGCGACACATTTTCCTTCGACAACAGTATAACCATTTGTAGAATCACATTCTTCGGCAACACAAGTGTTATTTAAACACTTACCACCTTTCCAGCCAGACGTTGAAGAACATACGTAGCCTTTCTGTCCACAGTTATCGAGATCGTCATCGACACATTTCTGTTGCATGCTATCGTAGTGCTGACCGACCTCGCCAGGTTGCCCTATACTACAGTCTGAAGCACAACTCTTAGCATCAGAAGCAGGTTTGAAACCATCAGCACACTCAGATACGATGCAAACGCCTGCTAAACATTCACCGGTTTCCCAATTAGATATATGTTCAGAACAATTATACCCAACCTGGCCACAATTATTAATATCATCATCTACACATCGTAGAACAAGAGCATCAAAATGTTGGTTTTCAGAACAATTTGAGATACAACTTTTTCCATCTTTTGCAGGCTTAAATCCATCTACACACTCAGATACGATGCAAATACCATTTGCACATAATCCATCATTCCAGTTTGCAACCTGATCTGAGCATTTATAATAATTCGAACCGCAATTTTCTATAGTATCATCAATACAGCTTTGTGTCTCATTGTCATAATGTTTGCCCAGATCACAATCAGGAGCACATACTTTTCCATATAAACCAGGTTTATAATCCGTTTCACATTCGGTTACGACACAACCACCGTTATAACAAACCCCTCCGAGCCAATGGGCTACCTGAACTGCACATGATTCATGCTTGTCAAACGACATTTATTTTTGAGAGTCAGCGACAAAAAAATTGAGAGTCTTACGCCTTAATTTCCTTATTCTGTACCGGTTCCGCGCGATCAAACACTCTCGGCCTGTCGCTGTCGTAAAGAACAAATTTGACGTCGTTGTCAGTGCATCTGTTGAACTTGATGCTCAAGACTTCGAGTTCAGGTCTGTACTTGCTTAAAATTTCGATCAAATCTTTCATACTCATGTCTAAAACCTCTCGTCATCGTTCGCAAGGTTTGCGAATCGTGTAAAACGGCCGTCCCAAAAAAGCTTTACTGTCCCAGTTGGACCGCTTCTTTGTTTCGCAATGATAATTTCTGCCAAATTCGCGTTTTCTGGCTTTGGTGTGTAGTACTCTTCACGATGAATGAAGAGTACATTATCCGCATCTTGCTCAACGCTTCCTGACTCTCGCAAATCCGAAAGAAAAGGCCGTTTGTCTGGTCGCGCGTCAACGGCTCTGTTTAGCTGCGCAAGTGCAATCACAGGTAGCTTCAACTCCTTTGCGAGCGCCTTTAAACCGCGTGAAATGTCGGCTATTTCCTGCTCCCTGTTTCCAATTCGTTTTGAAGTGCTCCGCATGAGCTGCAGGTAGTCAATAATAATAAGGTCGAGACCTCCGTCTGCCTGCATTCGCTTTGCACGATCGCGAAGCGTTGCGATGTCAATTGCAGCTGTTTCGTCAATTTGAATCGATGCGTCTTTATAGTCTTTTGCTGTACAAAGAAGTCTGTTCCAGTCGTTTTTGTCAAGCAGGCCTCGCTTTAAATTCCCGCTGTCAATGCTTGTCATTTGGGAAAGGACGCGACTTGCCAACTCTGACGAACTCATTTCTAGGCTGAAAAAAGCAACCTTCTTCTTCATCTCAATTGCCGCATAAACCATAATATTCAATGCGAACGCGGTCTTTCCCATTGCAGGTCGCGCAGCAACGATCGAAAGAGAACCTGGCCTTAGTCCAGAAAGTTTTTTATCAAGGTCGATGAATCCCGTTCTGATTCCAGGTATTTCTCCGCCTGCAACGGCTAATTCCTGAGCGTCTAAAAGCGATGTTTTAATTGCTTCTTTTACGTCAATCCAAGGCTTAACGCCTTCGGCAGAAATTTCAGCAACGGCCTCAGCAATTGACGACGTTAGCGGCTCAACATCTTGTATGTACTGCGAAGCCTTTGATTCAATATCCTTAGCAAGCGCAAGCAATTTCCTTCGCTTGGAGTCATTCTTTACCGTCTTGATGTAGATCGGAATCGCAACAGGCGATGGAAGCATCGATTCTAGGCTTTGAAGGTAAACAACAATTCCACCATCGTCGTTGAATGTAGGATCATCGATTAGCGCTGGCGAGATTGTAGCAATGTCTATCGGTGCGCCTGCGTTGTCCAAGTCCATCATCGTCTTGTATAGGCGCCTGTTCTGCTCTGAAAAAAAGTCTGTGATTGTCAGTTGCTCGCGCGCGAGTGATAGCGTCGAGCTGTCTAGCAAAATGCTTCCTAGTACAGCCTCCTCGGCTTTTTGAGCTTTGTTCATATTCATGATTTGAACGCCTTTTTGATTGTTTGATCAGCGATACGAATCAACCCGTGATTAAATGTCACGGGTTGAACAAAATTTGCCTTATTCAGCCTTCAGCTTGTTCCCTGTCAAGATGAAGTTTACGGCTGCATTTGATCTGCTCGCAGCCCAAACAATCCATTTAGGATCACTCTTAAGATGTGTCAGCCATCCTGCGCAATATGAGGCGTTATTGTCTAGAAGCGAGTCGCTTAATCCGCATTTTTGGCTAAGCATTGCTCCTCCCATTTCTGCGACAAGTTCTTCTTTTGAATACGAAGCGCCTCTAAAAGCCGCTGTACTCGTGTCCAAACCTCTGTCTAATCGTTTTTTAATGCCTGTTGAGTGAACCATTTCATGAAACAATGTGTCGTAAAAATCGTCCATTGTTTCGAATTTCACTGTTTTTGGAACCTGAACGCGGTCTTTTGAAGGTGAGTAAGACGGTACGCAATTGTTGAATTCAAGTTTTGGCGCGCCTTCGCGTTCAAAGTATCTTTTCACGATTTCTTCAGCTGCGTCAATTTTGCTTCGCGTCTCGACTAAAGGTTCATTCACTTTGTGTTCAATCCCTTCAACGTCATCTTCGTGAAAGACGTTGTATCTTTTGAGCATCGGAATTTCTTTTTGAACACTGTGCGTTATTGTAAGCCCTCCTGAAGACGGATACTCAACTTCAACAACATCGTCAGCCTCTCCCGATGAAAGTAATTTCCAGAAATAAATCTGTTGAGCATGGCAGCCTTTTCTTAGTCTTTTGCCTTCGTTCTGAACCTGTTTGAATGTCCAGTACTCTCCAGGCTTATCCAACAACATTTGATTAAGGAAGGAATACGGCTCGCCGCTGATGTGTGATCGTGCGCAGCATCCTTCTTCGGTGTAAGGCTTTCTCCAAGGAACAATCCCTGTTTCAAGCATCTTTGTTACTTTCGCGAGAATTTCATCATAAACTTTCTGATTCGACATTGTACATCTCCTTCAACTAAACGATTTCAAAGCGTTTGAACTGTTCAAATCTATAACTCGCGTTTGATATTCGTTTGAATATAGATTGGGCGCTTCGTTGGCTTGAATCCAAGCTTGAGATGTATCTTCCGTTCTTAAAGACGTGAGCAACTAAAATTTTGTTCGATTTGAACTCTTCGGAAATGTACGCAGCCGTCGTTGTTATGCTGCTAAATGATTTTGTTTCTCTGCAAGTCTGTACAGTAAACGTTGTTTTCATCTTCAATTCTCCTGTTGTAGCGTGGTTTAACGGTCAAGATTGAAGTTTCTAGTTTCAATCTTGAAGGCCTTAAGGGCTTTTGCCCTCTTGACACTCGTGCTTATATACGAGATTAAATGTTCATGCAAATAAAAAAAGCGAACTTTCTTAAAAAAGTGCAGAAATGGCTTCTTTCATTGACTTCACAGTCTCCCTGCCATCGTCTGAGATAATCCAATAATGAACATCTTTTTCGTGCTTTTCATTGATTTGATTTTCTTTAGTATTATCAAAGAAGTATTTAACGAATGAATCTCTCTTTGCGGCTTTTAGGTACGAGAAAACAAGCGGTGCTGTTGGAAAACGCGTGATTGACTCAGCGCATGCGCTCTTGAAGGCTTCAACAACATCTTTTTTTTCAAAGTCACCTAACCAATTCATCCAGGCTGAAGTCATCGTGTCAATTTCTTCAGAAGTCTGCCTCCATATTGTGTTTGGGTATAGATGAAGGCCGTACTTTATGAGCGATCTCATTTCGTCAAAAGTCATAGCGAAGCCTAAGAGAATAAAGAGTCAAA
>JAZRWH010000185.1:0-17999 GCA_045599585.1 Myxococcota bacterium | reverse complement strand
TGCGCTCGCTGCTTGCCTTCGGCTTCGCGAAGCAGGGCGATTTAACAGTAATCTTAAGTCTTTTTCATGCTTAGAAACGACTATATATCGATAAAACAAAGCTACTGTAGAGTTATCAGAGTATTCTATGAAAACTTCGTGAGACAGCAGTGTATGATAATATATAATTACCGCAATTTTGCCCTGCGAATAGCTCAAAACGTGACGCTTCGCAGGCACTTTTTGTTTAACTACACTTTTTACAGTTTAATAAATAACACTGTGAATGATTGCTATTTATATCATTATATATATTAGCGCGCACAGCCCGGCGTATCGCGAAAGCGGTAGCCGGGCAACGACGCTGTATTTGCAGACAAAGCCTGCAAATAGGCGGAGTTAAATATAAAAAATGATATCTTACATAGATACATTGTTGTAGGAGAAGGGAAGAAAAAGAACAATGTATATGGTGTAAGCTATCATAAAAAATTGGGCGAATTATATAAGATGTAATCTTGCATTAAGGAGAAGGGAAGGAAAATTAGTAAGAAACAATCTACGATAATTCACCGCTAGTATTGTATGTTTGAGATGCCTAACAAACATACGATAAAAAGAATGAAAAAGGATCCCGTTCGAATTTTTACAATTTGTCCCTCATTAGAAGCGTGAATTAGACATTCACGGGGTTAGAACATTCGTCCGTTGCCGAACGAGGGCTATTTAGCATTCGAAGGCTCGTTCGTCAATAAAAATGTTAGATATAACTAACAAAATTAGGTAAATCTAACAAAAGGTGTGAGAACAGGCATTCGGTAAAGAAGCAAAAGAAGATCGTATGATATTGCGAGGTGTGTCACATTTAGGGCACAAAAAAAGCCTACACGGAGGGATGTAGGCTTTTTGGAGGAAGGATGCGGGGGCTAACCGCACCACAGCATCTAATACTAGAGTCCGAAACCGAGTGTCAAAGCGAAGGTGACACCGTGGACGATCTGGCTCTGGTCATAATCTGTGACTGCCCAGCCGGAATTATAACCATCTGCATCAGAGGTCCAGTAAGAGTGGTTATCGGGTGCTTCATCGATGGTGTAGCGAACGTCAACACCGAGTTCGAAGATACCGCCGAGGAGGACGCTTGCACCGACACCGAACTGTCCACCCCATTGATAATAGTGTTCACTGGAGGGTCTGTCATCGCGGTCGAATGTGACGTAGGTCAAACCACCTGCTGCGGCGACATAGAGGTCGAAATCGCCGTAATCGAAGATGTGTCCCTGGAGACCAACGTGGAACGGCATGCGATAGATTTCTTCGGAGTCAGCAATTTTGCCGAACTGATAATCATTGACGAATTCGAGGGAGATCCAACGAACGGGACGATATTTGAAGTACCAGCCGATACCGCCAGCAACGTTGTTTTCGTCACACGTGTAGGGATTGCCTTCATACCATTTATATCCAGCTTGTTTATTGCCGAGGATGCGGAGACCGAAACCTAATTTGGAACCGACTCTTTCAGGAGCGGAGACAGCTGCAGCAGCGACCGCAGTTTCAGTGACTTTAGGGGTGCTATCCGTAACGACGACGACTTCAGTACGGCGTACAGGAGCGTAGTGAACGACGTGACGGGGAGGAGGAGGAGGAGGCATGTAAGGACGGGGAGCCGGCGCGGGAGCGGGACGAGGACCATAACCGCGTCCAGGACCATGACCGTAGTCAACGCTTCCAGCGAGTGAGTTGTCGAGATTGAGGTCGAGGATATTGGCGTCGACAACAGACAGAGCTGCGATTTCTTCATTGATCTCATCAAGGACTGAGCCACCAGCGAAAGCGACGGCTGGTACACAAGCTGTTGTGAGGGCGAGAGCGAGAGATGTGAGCTGCTTTTTCATGACTTGTCTCCTGTGTTATATCTGGTTAGGATGACGTATTGCGATTAGATATGTTTGACGTTGTCATAACAACCGTGACGTTCCGTGTTCACAGTAGAGTATGATTGCTTGAATCGTGCCAAGTTTAGGAAAAAAGAAAAATGATCGACACGCATGCGCATTTAGCGGACAAATCATTTGACGAAGATCTTGAAGAAGTGATTGCAAAAGCTCGTATTGCGGGCGTTTGCGGTTGTGTCGTGGTGAGTGAACATCCCCAAGAAAGCGATCGGGTACGAGAGATAAAACGGCGTTGGCCTCATTGGGCAAAAGCGGGATTAGGATTGTTTCCAGGTAGTTTTGTTGAGGCGGATGTGTTGCATTTTGGTAATTTAGCCCAAAGTGCATCTTGGGATTGCATCGGTGAAGTGGGGCTAGATACCTGGATTGTCGAAGATAATCGTTTGCGTGGGTGGCATGAAGAAGTATTTCATTATGTTGTGCAGACGGCACAACGGTTAGATTTGCCGCTCAACGTACATTCGCGGAACACAGGTCGTCGTGTTGTAGAAATTTTGCGCGAAGTCGGTGCAAAAAAGGTACACCTTCATGCTTTTGATGCCAAAGGTTCTACCATAGACCTTGGTATAGAAGCAGGGTACTATTTTTCGATCCCAGCGAGTGTGATTCATTCACCTCAAAAACAAAAACTTGCGAAGCGCGTTCCACTAAAACAATTGTTGATTGAAACGGATTCGCCTGTATTAGGTCTGGATCGAAGTATGCGCAACGAGCCCATGAATGCGCGTATTGCTTTGGAGGAGACAGCGAGAATTCGTGGTATTTCAGCTTTAGAACTCGAAGAGATTACGGATGAAAACGCCCGCAGATTATATGGTTTCAGCATCTGACTTAGAAAGCGTTCTTGATACAGCAATCCATTGAGGTTCAGGGGTAAGTCCTGTTACAAGTTTGTGTACCGTGACTGTTACCTGAAGGACATTGTCGTGTGCTAAAACGGATTCAGCCATGATCTGTGCGAGTTTTTCGATCAATTTGAACGTTTGGTGCGTTCCTATATAAAGGATATCAGAGACGAGTGTCTCATAATTCACAGCGTGTTCGATCTGATCGTCATCGAAACATGCAAGTTCAGAATTGATCGTGATGTCCAAATCGACGGCAAAAGAGGTGCCGACGACATTTTCTTTGGGATAGACGCCATGAAAGCCATAAAACTTAAGGTCATGAATAATGATTTTAGACAATTTCATGAGCGTGCCCATTTTGAGATGAGTCGTTCGTGGTTAAGCGTATAGAGGTGAACGGCGTAGAATCCTTCGCTATGAAGGCGGTTGATTTGTTTGTTGAGCAGATCGACGGCAAACGCTTCAAGGTGATCCGCGTCGTCATGCGCATGGGCTTCGTAGTTATTGCTGAGATCTTTGGGAATGGATGCAGAAAAAGCAGCGATACGTTGCCATGTCTTATGACTGTGGATTGGAAGCAGTCCAGGAACGATGGGTACATTTATACCAGCTTGACAGCAGTCGTCGCGGTATCTGCACAATTGGTCTAGATCAAAGCAAAGTTGTGTAACAATGAAGTCAGCGCCGGCATCAATTTTTTGTTTAAGGTACTCCAGTTCCTTGTAGTAGGGCTGTGTTCGCACGTAAGATGGATCTGGTGGAAATCCATCTTCACGGTGCCCTTCAGGATAACCGGCAACAGCAATTCCCAATTTATCCGAAAACTTGCTGCGAAGCGCTTGAACGAGTTCGCAGGCATTTGCGAAGCCCTCAGGATGTTTTTGCCAAGAGCCTGATAAGGGTCTGTTGCCGCGTAGCGCCATGATATTATTAATGGACGTATGATGGAGTAGATCATCGACGATCTGCAGCAGCTCAGATTTTGAGCGGTGCGTGCAGGTAATATGCATCATGGTATCGATATGCGTTCTGCGCTGTACTTCGTTTGAGATCTCAATACTCGCAAAGCTTGTAGGATCACCGGTTCCCCATGTAACATCGATAAAATCCGGGTTAAGTTTCGACATTCTATCAATTTTTTCATAGAATGCCGTCCAGAGTTCACGCGATTTTGGAGGATAATATTCAAACGAAAGGCATGGGTTGTGTTCTAGCTGCAGTTGATTGAGCTTATCGATAATTTTCATGGCGTGAGAATATCTGGGGCGCCGATCCAAATCTGCTGTCCCTCAAAAGATTTATATTCAGCGAGGAGTTGTTTTTGGGGGTACGCAGCAGCGCAGAGTCCACGCATTTTAAGTGCTGTGGCAAGTCTTCTGCAGTCTTTGTCGGAAGCGCCGTAACCCGGCGTCATGACGTAGATGGATTGTGTTCCCGCAAAGGCTTTTCGCCAGATATTTTCATCATAAGCATTCAGCGTGGACGCAAAAGGCTTAATGACGACTGTGATGGGTTTCGTCGGGTTTAAGAGCGTTAATGCGCGAATTGCATTTTTGATGCAAACGGGATGCATACGGATATCAAAGGTACGCAGCGCGTCGCATTTTTGCATCCAACCGACGGGGTGAAGCATCGGTACGGGTTGATTAAGGTAGAGTGAAGCTGCGGTGTAGGCGCTAACATCCGAAGGCGTGACGGGGTCACAGTGAAGATCCAAAGTGGGGGTATGGACATCAATGGACGCTTCCGAATAGATTGTTTGAACAGCAATGGCAGTTTTGTCGCCGTTTTTAAGGCAGACAAATTCAGACTTGTCAGGATCTGGATAAAGGATCGTACTCGCGAAGGTCGAAACCTTTTCTAGAAATTTTACTAACGTGAAGTCTTTTTTGTAATAGCCAAGCGCTTCGGTTGACCAATCTGAGATAACGAGTGCAGTTTCTTTGAGCCCATCGAGTTTATCAAGGCACTGCACGAGTTCACGTTCATCGATATCTAAAACCATCGATTGAGCGAACTTTGCGTGGAGGTGGCTTGATTGTGCGAGTCCGATGCAAAAGCCGAGATCGGGTGCAGCATTTGCAATAGCTGCGGCACAAAGCGCACGCGAAATTGTTCCGCAGCAAAGTGTAACTTTACAATTTTGAGTTTTGCACAGGTCAAGGATGGCCTCCGTACGGGAGACGACGGGAATGTTTTTGGCCTTTGCCTCAAGAACTTCGGGGTGATCTGCCGGAAAAATATTCGGCGTCACGACACATTGAGCCGCAGCAGCCCAGTCGGGGCGCGGTTTCAAATCAAGGAGAATGCCGTTGTTCTTGAGAAGTGTTGTAATTTCACTTTCTCGTTGATCTGTAGCTGTAACGCGGCATCCGAGTTGATGAAAAAGGATGGCGAGGCCGCTCGTACCGATGCCGCCCGCGCCAGATATGTGAACAGAATTAGGAAGGATCATGGCGCGATATAATTTAAAAGATTAATCTTGTTCGTCAGAAGTGTCATTGATGGAGGGGTAATGGACGATTTCGTTTCGTGCAATGCGCCAGGCTCGCTGAACAATCCAAGAAACAGTACGATCCTGTCGGAGCGCCTCTTTCTGAATTTCTTCGAGCATATCAACGGGAAAATAAACGCTCTGTTTACGCTTATCCGATTTGGGATCGACGGTGACTTCCTGCTTTGACATGTTTTCCTCCTAAGTGACAAAAAAGTTGACTTTCTAGTCATACAAGATGACCTGTTCGTCGCTATACTCCATGTGGTTGAATGTTGCAAGATGTGGTTTGATGTAAGAAGCAGACGTTCACGCTTGCACAGCGTTGGGTGCAGTAAGCGCAAAAAATGCGTTCAATTGCTGGTTAAATAGCGCAAAATTATGATGTTGAGCTCTTGAGAGGGGGTAGCGGCGTATCGTAAGATAGCCGCTCAGGGGGAGACTTCCCCCCATCCATTCCAGATGAGAATGTTGTCTCCAAAAAAGTCGGAATAAATCGGATGTGGCTAGCATTGATGAGGTTAAAATTCAGCAGAATGGCTGAAGCATTTCAGCGAAAATGGCTGAGTTTAGATGGTTTGGAGAAAGCATATGAAACGATTTTTGATAGTTGTTTGTGCATTATTATTTTGCTTATTAAGTAGTTTTGCGAATGCGGGAGAGCAGCCTCCGCGCTTGGGGCTAAGCTTGACGGAGTTCGATGCCTCCCCCATTTTACTGCAGCACCTTAAGCTCTCAGCAGGTGAGGGCGTAATGATCCGAAATGTCGCTGTGGGTGGCGATTTAGAAGCAGCAGGACTTTCTCAGGGAGACATTTTGCTTGCGATTGATGACCATGCCATGGCGCATCCGCAAGATGTTACGGATTACATTGCCTCCCTGCCTCGTGGTACCAAAGTGACACTCGACGTGATTCAAAAAGGCGACCATGTTCAAGTTTATGCAATCTTGGACAATTTGCCTGATGAAATCACTTGGAAATATGCCGAAACGAAGCCAACACGGCGCAGTCGCAGCAGTTTTGGGCCTGCGCAAGGCTCCTCATCCCAATTGTCCCTGGGATCTGGGCAAATGGGAACGTACCGCATGACTTTTCGTTCGGTCGTTCAGACGAGCCAGGGGGCAGAAGTCGCAGCCGTAACGATCAATGGAAACCCGGAAGACCCAGAGAGCGAGATTGAGATCGTTCTGGGGGATAAACAATATGTGTCCAAAGTCGGGGAAATTCAGGCCCTTCCTGAGGATGCACGAATGGCTGCCCAGCAGGCGCTTGATCACTCCGGACAGTTTTCGTTTTCCTTCGGAATCGGTGGCGGCGCTTTTTTTGAAGAAATGATGCGTAGACAACAGGCAGAAATGGATGCGTTCGAGCAGATGTTTTACAGATCAATGCCTCAGGTTCCTCAGAATCAGCCGGCTCCGCAAGCGCCACAACAGGAAAAACCGAAAAAAAGTGCCATCACGATTGAACCAGCACCGATTAAATCTTAGGCGCTGCAACAGAGAATAGTGATAGTCTTTAAAAGTGTGTGTATCTGTTTGAAATTTAACGTTAAAAAATTTAAATTTATATTTGAATGTTTGCATTGGATATCTATTGAGGGGGAAGTGTCCCCCTGAGCGGCTATCTCACGATACGCCGCTACCCCCTCTACGCTCAATTCATGCTTCTATGCCTTGAAGAAACTGTTTAAGCCATACGGTTTTTTTGAATAAATTTGTTTGATCTGCGTAAAAGAAGCCAGTTTGAGGTCGTGTATGAAATCACACGCAAATTTATGTGGAGTTTAAACGGATGAGAAAAAGTTTTCTGTTTGGCGTTTTGCTGGCGTTTCTATTGTTGTTAGAAAGCGCGTGTGCAATGGCGAGCGACGGCTTGGACTGGGTTCTGAGCGATTATGTCGGCGTTGGTGCCATAGATATGCAGAAAATAACAGACCGTAAGATATATACGGATCTAATGGCATTATTTGTCACGGATCCTGACGCCCGTCAGGTCTTGGGAGAGCTCGAAAAAGCGGGGCTGAATTCTAAATCGATACGTCGAATTGTCGTCGGCATTCCTCAAAACGTGGATAAGGGCGAGTTCGTTGTGTTTTGGGAGATTCAGGACGCAGTCGACAAGTATTTGCCCGTTTTGGGAAGTCGCGAGTCTGAATTGACAAAATATCATTATGAAGACAAAGATTATTACTGCATGAAGCAGAATAGAATTTGTCTGATGGTCAATGATACACGGCTGGTCTTGGGCAGCGAGGACAAGATTCGTGGCGTGATTGATGTCGTGATAGGCAAATCATCCGTCAAAAAAAATGATGCGTTGATCCAAAAAGCACAACAAGCTGATCAGACCAAAGATGCTTGGTTGGCCTTCAGTTTGAACGATGCCTCCCGCGCACGTATCGGAGCGGCAGATCCGATTGTCGATATGAGCGTTGAAGGAAAGGGACAGATTCGTCTGGGGGCTGTTCAGTCTGGTGTCGTATCGCTTGACTTTTCGACGGGCTTGAAGTCAGAAATTCTCGTGCTCATGAAAAATGAAGATGACGCCAAAGCTTATTCGGAAATCATCGGCGATTTAATGAAGTTAGGCTTGGAATCCGAAGACGTTAAATTCTTGGGCTTGACCGCAGTGATTGAGGGTATTCGTATTCATCATCAAGAGAAAAATGTCGCCGTTACGATTGATTATTCTTCCGATACTTTTATGAAACTACAGCTTATGGTCACTGATCTTGTAAAAGCTGCTGCACACGAAGAAAGTGCTAAGGCAAAAGCTTCAAAGCCTGCAATCGAATAATAATTTTTTAAAAGGCGCTCTTTTTGAGCGCCTTTTTTGTTGCACTGGCGTATTCTAAAAGAGTGTTTGTTTTAGGCGGAGAGGGGTATGCAGAATCGTCATCGTGCCTTAGAGTTGTTGTTTGTTTTAGTTCTGGGGTGCATTGTAATTCTTACCTATTTGGCCGGATCCGCAGGTATTTGGGAACCTTGGGAAGCTTCAACGCTTCTTACCGCAAGACAGGTTGCGCAAACCAACATTACAGAGCCCGCTTTTTGGGTTCCCTCGCTTGATGGAGAAATCGTTTATCGACCTTATCTCCAACTTTGGTTGTTGGCGGCTTGTTTCCACATTTTCCCTGATCCGAGCGACTTTTTGCTGAGACTTTCGTCTTCCATTGCAGGACTCTGGCTGCTGCTGGCGATGTTTTGTGTCCTAAGGCGTGCCGTTTCAAGAAGATCAGCCTGGATAAGCGTGGGCATACTGTTGACTTTGCCCGTCTTCGTCTTTGGGACAAAACTGATTCAAGGCGGCATTTGGCCGATTTTTGCGGTTTCGCTGCCAATTTTGCACCATCTTTTGGCTGTCTATTCCTCGACACGCCGCGAGGCGCGTGCCATGCGCTCGCTTTTTGCGCTGTCCTTTGGCCTCTCTTTTTTAGCAGGCGGATTCTGGGCACTCGGTATCGTTGCCACTATTTTTCTCGTTGCTTGGGGATTGTCTGCTAAACATCCCCAGGTCGAAGCGTTTACAAGACCGTTTCGGACGAAATACTTTCTCTTTCCGTTTTACATCGTGTTCGTTGGGATCGGTTTGTGCCTGAGCTTGTACGCTTTTAACGTCGGCTACGTTCTCGAAAAACGCGTTGGGGTAACACTTACTGAACTCAACGAGGCTCTGGATGAGGATCGTGTCGTCTCTCTCGAAAAAAGAATTGAGTTCAAAATCGCAGACTTATTCGATAAGGACACAGATCAAACCTCTACGAAGATCCAGAGAATATGTGGCGAATTTCAAAGCATTGGCCGTGATAGACACTTTTTCTGTTTGGCTGATTCGCATGAATTACTCAATACGGATGCTAATGCCATTTTTGAAATGGATGAAATTGAAGCCAAACGGTTTAATAAGCTCGTTTTAAGCAAATTTGGTGAATTGCCTGTGGTGACTGCACGTGTGCCAAACGTCAAGGCTGCCCTCATGGCTTCACTTCGCTTTTTTAGCCGATACGTGGATGATGTTCATGAAAAGCAGAACGTACAGCTTGCACGCGTCAATCCTGAGGCTTTAAAAGCCAACCCTATGCTTGCAGTCATAAAAAAAGATGTCGCGGAGTCTTCTTTGGCCGAAGAAGCTTTTGGCTTTTTGGGGTACGACGGATTTTTAAGCCGCGTTCAGGGGGGCGAAGTTGTAGAACTTTTGCCGCACAATCCCAATGATGCGTCTCTTTTGCGAGACGGCAAAAAGTACGTCGAAATCAAAAGTAGTCACGCTTCAGGGTACGTCCCGGAAGAAATTTTGGAGGTCGTGGTACCTGACAAAACATTTGAATGGAAAAACTTTGGCCGTATTAGCGCGCTCGGCATATTTCCTTGGATAGCGTTGTTTCCTTTTCTCTTGATTGGTGCCTTTGCGCCAGTCCGCTATCTTGGCTTTGTTCATTCGCCTTTTAGAGGTGAGTTTGTTAAAACCGAAGATATGGACCAAGTCAATGCCACGCGTTCACCTCTTCAATGGCTTCTTTTATCGTGGTTTCTCTGTAGTACGGCTGCGCTATGGGTAGGGATAAATTTTACTGGTTTTCATGAGACGACCTCAGCCCTTGCTGCTTGTATGCTGTTGTCGATCGCTTTTGCGTCGGACTACGTGTGGAAACGCATTCTTCATGACGGCCTACTCAAGATCTTGCTGTGGATCACTGCATGCACTGTCATATGGCTTTGTGTTAAACCAATCTCTGAAGCACCTTTTTATCTCATTCAGTACGCGCTCATTGATCCGCTGATGAATTGGCCCAAAAATTACGCCTTTTTATCTAATACAATTTTATCTTATATTCCTATCTTCGCTATTCTTATGATCTTTGTGTTTTCACAGATTGGAGAACAAAGTTGGGGAAATTTGTATTATTATATAAAAATGCGTTCTTTGACAAAGTCCTCTGCTGATCGTTCGAATGCCTCACTCATCAGCATACCGGCTGCAGAGAATTTGGCTCCGCCATATCAACGTCCCACATTGGTATTAATTGTAACAGCTGGTATTGCTGCTTTGTTTATATATACGACGTTTCTTCCTCGCATTTCAGATGCTTTGACCGAAACTTCACTTGTAGATTATTTTGTTAATAATTCTGGTTCGGGCGAAAAAATATACGTTCTAAACCACGAAACCGAAAGAATATGCGCTGATTACAGTGATTGTGATCCTGGGTACGTTTGTGAAAACGCGCAGTGCCAGATTTCGACGTTTTCGTCGTATGCACTCAGCGTAGCCCAACCCGTTTCGCGTGCAGAGTTGTTGGATCGTATTTCGCCAGACAGTGGAGAAAAAGCCTATTTTGTCGTTCCTCAGGGCGTCTTATATGAACTCAATCAGGCTTATCGCGAGTCATTTTCAGAAGGAGAGCGCAAGAATCTGATCGTCACGGAAGCCCCCTCGTCGCGTTTGTACTTGCTTACCAACAATGAGGCAGAAAAGAATGTCAATCCGCTGAATGACATCATTCTCGATAAACTTCCCGAAGATATCGTGCGAATGCCGCTGCAGCTTTCGAATGATCTTAAGCTTGAAGGGTTTAAGATCAATCGTTTTACTTGGGACGGAACGGGCGAAATCGGCTTGACGATGTATTATCGTGTTGAAAGTGCTTTTATGACTCCGTTGGCGCTGCGCCTAAAAGTCGAGTGGGCAAAACATCAATCTGTAAAAGAACATCAACTCGATAGACTTGCGTATGGTTCAGCTTTCTGGTTAGAAGGAGATATTATCGCGGATTATATTACAATTCCACTTACAGGCATGCAGACACATACGAATTTTAATCTGTCTGTTTGCGTGCATGCATCTGGCGATAGCTGCGATGATTATACATCTATGACCGTGATTGAGTATTAATGACAGCGTTCGGCAGATTTTGGACGTTGATATCAACTTTTTTGTCATTTTGCTGAGGGGAAGGGCTTCCCCTGAGCGGCTATCGCGTCGGCGAAAGGCTTTGAGGTTTTATACAAAGTTCGCAGCTACTGGATTTTTTGGCCTTTCGCCTCGCGGATACGCCGCTACCCCTTCGCGATGAAGCGATGTAAATGATGTTTGTGCGACATCGTTGAGGTCATCGTATCGTTAGCGTTGTATATATTGAAATTGCGCAACGACAAGTAGCGGCAGCGTATGCGAGCGCAAAGCGCTCGGAAGCTGCCGAGGCCGTCGTATTGCAGGTGCGAAGCGCCAAAAAGACGGCCAAATAAGAATAAAAAAAAGCGCCAGACGAGGCTGGCGCTTTAAAGCTTTTGAGATTGAAAAGATTATCTCATGTGACGAAGTTCAGCGTGAAGGGCGCGAATTTCTTCATTGTTACGGAAGATTTCCATTTCGAGAGCCTGACGTTCACGCGGAATGAAGGTGTGACGAAGTCTGTCGTCAAGACGACGATTTTGCGCTTCGAGTTCGCGGAGACGATGCTGAACGATATCGTAACGACTCATGGGAGGCGGAACGGGAGCCGGATGCACGACATGAGGAGCAGGTGCAGGATGGTGAGCGCCAGGGCCGGGGCCAGGATGAACAGGGCCGGGACCAGGATGGTGAGCACCAGGACCATTGTGATGGCCGTTGTTGCAGAATTGCTGGCAACCTTTGAGGTCACAACGGACATTGCCACGACCGTCACGACACTGAGGCGGAACCTGTGCAGATGCGACAGATGCAAAGCAAAGGCTGAAAACGAAACTAAGTCCAACAAATAAACCGAGCTTTTTCATGGGGTTCTCCTTGTGGGGTTATAACGGAGTGCCGAAGAAAGAAAGGATATCAAAACCGTTGCTTCACTTCCGTGTGTAACGCGATTTTGAAGCTGTAGAGTGTTATTGCCAGTTGCGTGCCAAAAAAATGCAAAAAAAAATCTTTTAGCGAAAAGAAACAGAAAAAAAGGGAAGAAACCGTGCACGATCGTGCGTTCATATTGTGTGCAAAGATTGGAATTTGCTTTTTAAGATGTATGGTATGCGGTAAAAGCGCGTGGCCGATTTTCGCAAATTCTGCGAAATCGTAACATGCAATTGGAGTTTAGAATGGCAGATCATAAAGATAGCAGGCAGAATCGTAAGCCTGAAGAAATGCGTTTACAGAAGTTTTTAAGTCTCGCGGGTGTTGCAAGCAGGCGACATGCGGAGGAGTTGATTGAGCAGGGGCGCGTCAAGATCAGTGGCCGCGTTGTGACAGAAATGGGTGTTTTGGTAACGCCAGGGAAGAGCCGCGTTGAAGTCGACAACAAACCTGTGTTTTATACGCCCGAACGCAACTATATTCTTTTCCACAAACCGATCGAGTGCGTGACGACTCTGGATGATCCCGAAGGCCGTACGACGGTCATCGATCTTCTTCCGAAGAGTCTTCCCCGCGTGTTTCCCGTCGGTCGTCTTGACTGGGATACGGAAGGTCTTCTTCTTCTTACGAACGACGGTGAACTCGCTTATCGTCTCATGCATCCTGGTTCCAACGTACCGCGCGTCTATCACGCAAAGGTTCGCGGCGAGTTGAAGGATGGTAGCGCTGAGTTTAAGAAGCTTCAGACGGGCGTAGAATTGGAAGATGGTTTTGCACGTCCCGATCGCGTGACGATCGTTAATTTTACCGGCAACAATACGTGGGTCGAAATTGAACTTCACATTGGCCGTAACCGTATCGTACGCCGTCTGTTCGATGCGATTGGCTTCCCCGTGATGAAACTTCGACGTGTATCGTTTGGCAATCTGTCGTTGGATGGTCTTCCGCTTGGTTCTTTCCGTGATCTTTCGGAGCGAGAGGTTGAAGCGCTTTATGCACAATTGGGCGAAGATAATCTCGAAATTCCGTCGGTTCGTTCGCACGAAGGTCTTCATTATGCAACTGGCTTTAGACCGGGTGAACGCATGCCGCGCCAGGCAGCTCCTTCGCGCGAAGCGCTTGATGAAAAACGTCGTGAATCCGGCCGAGTAGAACGTCGTCCGCGCCCTGGTCGCAATCGCGATGAAGCGTCGGAGTCGGCTGATCGTCGCGTACGTCGCCCGCGTCCTGAAGATCGCCGCTATGATCATGACGAAGCGCGTGCGTTTAGTGCTTCTTGGGATCGCGAAGAGCGTGCATCTCGTTCGGATCGTAGCGACCGTGGCGCCAAAAGATTCGACGATCGCGACCGAGGTTCGAAGAAATTTGATGACCGCAACGATCGCGGCGCCAAAAGATTCGACGATCGCGACCGAGGTTCGAAGAAGTTTGATGACCGCAACGATCGCGGTGCCAAAAGATTCGACGATCGCGACCGAGGTTCGAAGAAATTTGATGACCGCAACGATCGCGGTGCCAAAAGATTCGGCGATCGCGACCGAGGTTCGAAGAAATTTGATGACTGCAACGATCGCGGTGCCAAAAGATTCGACGATCGCGACCGAGGTCCGAAGAAATTTGATGACCGCAACGATCGTGGTCCGAAAAAATTCGGCGATCATGGCCCCAAAAAGTTTGGCGGTGAGAGCCGTTCTGGGGCGTCGAAAGGCCCGCGTAAACCCGGTCGCTTTGGAAGTCGCTAACAGCTAACAGCCTCATTGTCTGGGGGCGATTGGACGTTTGGGGATGCGCTGAGATTGTGTTTTGTGTGGGGGAAGTCTCCCCCTGGGGGTCTATCTCCTTCGGCAAGGACGCTGGTTCTGCGTCAGCTTCGCAATTTAGTTTCAGCCGCATGCATTCGCAGGCGGCTGAAATTTTCTGCTCGCTTTTCTGCATTTGCTTGGCTTGCCTTCGGAGATACGCCGCTACCCCCTCGATAGCGCTATGATGTTGAGGCCGTTTTAACGAATTTTTTTGTGTCATTTGTGCAACAGTGCGACGCACAAATCAAAAGCGCACGCGTATTGAGCTGTGAGCCAAAGGCGAAACAGCGAAGAGCGAGCGCAGGGCCGACGTATGCAGACGCAGAGCGGATGCATAGGAGGCTGAAAAAGTAAAAAATATTCTAAAATAACATATAAATATTGAATAAAGTGCAATTTGGAGAGCGGATATGAGGCCTATTGCGTTGATTTTGGCTGCGGCATTACTCGTGCCGGGGCTCGTCTATGCTGAGGATTTTGGAAAGTCAGCAGTTGCCGAAGCATTAATGACGCAGGCGCGCGCTGGCGTAAAAGAGTCAGCGCGTCCGGCTCAGCGTGTCACAACGAAAAATGATCAAACGCCGTATGTGATGCAGGAAACGGCGCCGGCTGATGTGGATTTTTTGATGGCACGAGTGTCTGAACAAAATGCTGCAATTGTTGAAGAATATCGCGCTCTTCTTGAAAAAGACCCATTAAACGCACAGGCTCCGCATTGGTTAGGTCAGATTGCTGAATTTCATTGGCAAATGGCGCATTACGATTATCTCCGTGCACGACGTGCTTGGATGGCCCAGATGGAGGCTTGCGATATTGATGCTGGCAACTGCCCGCAAGAGCCTCAGGCTGATTACAGCGCAGCTATTGACGATTATCGTAAGATTTTGCTTCAGTATCCGACCTACGAAAAGATGGATAGCGTTCTGTTTAGGCTCGGCGATGCACTGATTCGAAATCAACAGCCAAAAGAAGGCGTGGGGTATTTACATCGTTTAACGCAAACGTATCCCGACTTTAAAGAATTAGATGCGGCATATTTGGCTATGGGCGAATTTTATTTTTCGCAAAAGAACACGGGCACAGCGCAAGCCGCTTATTCCAAGATTGTTGAAACCTGGCCTAACTCTTCTTTTTATAGATATGCGCAGTACAAACTCGCTTGGACGTACCTCAATCTTGCAGATGAAGACTCTTATCGAACGGCGATTTCTTTGTTTAAGGATGTCGTCGAATCGATCGATGTTGTGGATGGCGAAAAAGATGGTCAGGTCGACGAAAATAGGCTGAATGCGGGCGTTGTGACGTTTAGAAATCAGGCGCTTAACGATTTAAGCGTGACATATGCTGAACTTCCGGATGGCTGGAAGGAGGCGCGCGATTATTTAAAATCTAAACTTCCGCCGGATAAGGCGCGTACAAAACTCAAACAGTTAGCCAATATTTTGGATGATCAAGCGAAATATGAAGAATCGATCGAACTTTATGAGGAATTATTGGCAGACCTTCCCAATGCTCCAGATGTTCCTGAGTTAATGGCGCGCCAGGTTGAAGCTTATTCGGCATCAAATCGCATGGTTGAAGCTGATCGCACTACCGAAAAATTGGTTGCAGTCCTTTTGCCCAATGAAGCGTGGATGCGCGCAAATGCAGGTGATGTATCTCTTTGCGAACGCATCTCTAAAGATAATGCCAATCGTATTTATCAACTTGCGATGAAAGAACTCGTTGCTGGTTCGGAAGCTAAAGAAAAAGGTTCTGAATTAGCGGCGTATAGCCGCGCAGAAAACTGGCTTGCGATGTATCTTTCGAATTATCCACAAGGTTCGCGCGCATTTGAAGTGACGTTTAGTCATGCTTTCGTAATGGATGAACAGTCAGATTTTGCGTTGAGTGAGCTTCGTTCGAAAGCTAAAAAAGATCAATTTGCAGAACAGAGCCGAGCGCTTTTGCCGAAGTTAGAAGCGGCTGCGGCTGAATATCAGAAGATTATTGATTGGCCGCACGTCAAAGATCAGGATCAAACAGATCAGATTAAGATTTCGGCGAACAGGCAGGTTTTTGTGTATGCAAATATCTTGGCAACCGAGGATCCGTCGTGGTCAGTCGTCAATTCGGCAAAGACGCAGAGTTTTGTTGAAGAAAAGCGAGACAGCAAAGCGCTCGAAGCGGTTGCGCTGTCAGCACCTGAGACGGCTTTTGTAAAATCTGCGGAGCAGTATGCATCGCGTTATCCGGATGATGAAGAGACGCCTGCTTTTTTATGGCGTGCCGCTGAGATATATCGCACCAAATACCACTACAATCAGGCTGCAGAGCGCTTTGACGCCATTATTACGCATTTTCCGAGTCACCAATACGCAGCAGTCTCGGTGGGATCGATGTTTGAATTGTACAATAAGGCTCAAAATTACGAAAAAATTGAATATTGGGCAGCTTGGTTGATCGATAAAAAGAATTTCAGACACTATACGAAGGCTGAATTGGAATCTGCTGCAGCGTATGCGATCGACGCACAAGCCACATCGAAGGCTGAAGTTGGTCAATTTGAAGCAGCGGGAACGACTGTTTTGCGTATCGCATCGACGTATCCAGAACGCAACGACCTCGTCATACCGGCGAATATCAAGGCCATTCATTATGCGGAAGCTTCGCAAAACTATGTTTTAGCCGTTGATCGTGCGAAGGCACTTTTGAGTCGTGAGGATTTAACGACCGAAACGCGCGCAGCTGTATCCTTTATATATGGAGAAAATTCCGTCAAACGCGCTCAGTTTGCAGAAGCCGCCGAGGCTTTTGAAGTTTGTTCAACATCGTGGTTTGATAAGGTTGAAAAGCAGCCTGAATCCAAAACAGCCGTGTCTAAAAGTGTCAAAAATAACAAAAAGACAAAAGCTCCATCGTCGATATCGACGTCAGCTTCGCCCAACTTGTCTGCCGAATCTCGTTTAGAAGCAGCGCGCTCGGTTTTATTTGGAGCGCAGATTTTCAAATCCTTGGGCGAAGGCGCACGCGGTGCAGAGCTACTCGACAAGTATATTGCGAGCAACGCGGATGGGGCGTTTGACCTTTATCGGGAGGGCGATGGTTTTGTTGTGCTCACCAAAGCGGAAGCCGCTCAAAAAGAAGGGTTGACGCTTCTATTGGATAATAATCGAGCGACAATTGCAGCTGCATCGTTCGAAGCGCCCGACGCAGCACGTCAGCGTTTGGAAACAGCATTGGGGGCACATACCGATGTTAAAACGGACGAAGATGCTCGACAGATCGCTTTTGCTTTGTACGAATTGGCGATCGAACAAGATTGGCCCGAGGTTTCAGAAAAAATGTCGAAGTTGTTTAGCGGAAGTGAAAGCGGACTTTCGGCTTACGATCAGGCGCATGCGGCTTATCTCGACGGGCGTAGGCTGCAGCGCGATTTTGAGCGTGTAAAGCTTGAATTTCCGGTACGCACGCTGAAAAAGCGCATCGAAGAAAAAGCCAAAATTCGCCAAAATGCCGAAAAATCGTATCGAGCGGCAATCGCGTTCAGAAATCCACACATTGCAACGGCTGCAGCGTATCAGCTAGCGCAAATGGCGCTTTCGTTCCGCGATGCTTTTAGGGCGTTGCCCATGCCCGAAGAGTTGGCGAACAATCCGGATGCACAGGATGAATACACGATGTGGCTTGAAGATGAGTTGATTTATCCCGCTGAAGATGCAGCCTCTCAGATGCTTACGCGTGCTCAAGAGCTTTCGCTTCAGTTGGGAGCGCACTCACCGTTTGCGCTTAAAACGGCTCAGACGCTTTCGACACTACAGCCAGATCTTTATCCGGTGGCAAATCCATCCGAAAAGTAAAATGAATCTAATTGCGGTTTCACTAAATATCTTCACGACGACAACGAAATGAACTGAGTGTAAATTGTATCATTATTCGATTTTTGCTTTGTAGAAAATCCTGATGAATGTGCGCCCGCTGCTTGCCTTCGGCTTCGCGACGCAGGCGATTTAACAGTAATCTTAAGTCTTTTTCATGTTTAGAAACGACTATATATCGATAAAACAAAGCTACTGTAGAGTTATCAGAGTATTCTATGAAAACTTCGTGGGA
>JAZRWH010000184.1:0-5241 GCA_045599585.1 Myxococcota bacterium | reverse complement strand
ACTAAGGTCTCTGACAGCTATATCAAACGTGTCTGTAATGAAATTAATCAGAGACCTCGAAAAGTACTTGGTTGGAAGACACCGGAAATGGTTTACTCAAATATGCATTTGGATTGACAATTTTCCGACTTCCCCCTTTTAGACTTCCCCCTTTTAGAATAAAAAAAGGTTTTTGCTGTTTATTGTATGGCATCTTCAATCCACGCGGTTACTGAAGCAGCGTTTGGATTTTATTGTGTTGAACAAAAAAAGGTTGAACTCACGCACAATATTTAATAATTACGAAGCGAAATGAAAATTAATCACGGCAAAGAGCTGGTATGGATTCAGCTTTTTGTCCTGAGATTGTGTCTTGAGTAAAGTATCAAAGATATAATGAAAAGGTTTCGAATAATCATAGAATTGACCGTATTGTTATGCGCATTTTTGTTTATATTTGGATGTGCGTGTAGCAAGAAAGTGGAAGAACAAGTTCAGTCTGGGGATGTTGTGTTAGGCAGCCTTGACGAAATGCTCATTCGCGGATCAGATGCGATCACCGAACCGACGAACATATTGGTGAATTCAGGGTTTGAGCAAGCGATGAACGGTTGGAAATGGCTTGACTGGTCAAAAGGTTGGAGTGCCTATGAGCACGACACACAGCATGCGTACGAAGGCAAGGGCTCGGTTCATTTCCCGGTGAGAAGTGATGCGCGTCAAACGATCGTATGGGGTGTCGTTCAGGAACCTACGTTGACGGAAGATATTCCGGAGTGCATCGAAGGTTACTATTATGTAGACAGTTGGGACAGCGGAGCGTGGAAGCAATACATGCAGCTGGTTGTGATTGATCTTTCGCATTCGCTGGGTGAAAACCAGGGCCAAGCCCAGCTACGCTACATAATATCGGGCACGACGACGCCACCGTTGAGCATCAGTAATGCGCAGTATTTGTTTGCAGAAAAGGTCCGTCGAGAGCGTCCAGTGCTTAAAAAGTGGACGAAGTTTTCGGTGAATCCGCGCGCAGATTTTGAGAATAGCTGGCAATACACGCCGACGGCAGGCGCAAAGCTTCGCGTTTTGTTTGAAGCGCGGTACGATGGGCATCGCGGCGATCAGGCACCAGCTTCAGCAGACGTTTATTTTGATAACCTGTACATGGGGCCCAAAACGGCAACCCGATGTGCAGACAAACACTAAAGGAGTTCGATCATGGCAACGCTTTTTGGACAAGAAATTCAACTTGAATCTCGCAGTATGCACGTAGCCCCTGGCGGCAGCGTGATCTATGCCGTTAGTGGCGCCTGCAGAGAGCTCGCAAAGTATCTTGAAGCGCTTCGCGAAGAAGTTGCGTACGGTATGTGCAGCATTCAAGACCTTGGTGACGGACGTGCCTGTGCGTCGATCTATTTTGGTGCAGCTGATGAAGATATCGCCTCCGATTTCGTGAAACAAGCTGCTGATCTTTCGGTTGAAAGAAGTGCTGTTGCAGAAGGCGAAAAACGCGACGGTTTGAGTATAGGTGCCCGCAATCAGGTCATCGACATCCTTCGACGCTCATAGTTTTAGCGCGCTTTCTGTTGGAAGCGCGTTTTTTGTTTTTCCCGATCCCTCACGGCATCTTCAAAGGCCTACTTTTTGCGAGCGGCAATTAAAATAGAAAATGCCGATCGCAGAATTTAATTTTTGTCTCAGAACGTGTAATATAAATTTGAAGCTTCTTGCGGAGCCTTTCATTTTTTGATTACGGGAGTTCGTGTATTTATGCAAAGAACATTACTTCATTTCCTGCTTTTAGTACTTTGTCTTTTGCCCTGCTCGGCTTGGGCGCAGGACGCCGCCGATACCGCAGACGATGCAGCTGTCGATCAGGTTGCAGCCGATCAGGCTGAGTATGCTGAGACAGCCGATGTTCAAAGCGATACACGTATTTCGCTTAATAATGACTTTGGACGCATTTCGCTTAACGATAACGATCCTCTTCAGCCCGCTTCGGATGAAACTGTCGATAGCCTTGAACCCGTCATTAAAGGTCATGGGGTCGAACTTGCGATGAGCTTCCTGGGTATCCCCGGGGGCGTCTATGGCAAATGGTTCGTCGAACACGGTTACAATTGGGATAACGGCGCCGTGAATATGGGCTTTTCTCTCAATTATACGATGCGTTTCCGTTTTCCCATGGAACTTAGACTCGGGCTTACGTGGGCCAATCTCTCTACGGGCGATGCCTACTGGCTCAACGAAAAACGTGAAAATAATCCCGAACTCGCTGACTACATCAAAAACTCGCTGAGCACAGTCGCCATCGAAGCGGCCGTCTACCACGTCATCCCCATCATCGACGAAGTCGCCTTCTACTATGGCGGCGGTCTGTGGGGGGGCGTCGTTTTGGGCGAGCTCAAGGCTTATGCTATTGATTCCAACTGCGCTCAAAATAACAGTGACTTTACGAGCTGCCGTTATGCGCCGACGAGCAACAAAATTGGTGGCGTCCCGCCTGTTATCGGGTCGCTCATTGCAACGATCGGCTTTAAATTTACACTCTTCGAACGCATGACTATCCGCGCCGAAGGCGGGTTTAAAGGTTATCTCTATGGTCAGGTTGGCGTAGGCGTCGAGTTTTAACGTCTATTAAGCTTGTGTGAGCCGCTCTTTTGAGCGGCTTTTTTGTTGTTTGGCCCTGGCTATTCGCTGTGCGAATACGCTAGGGCAGCGCCCCTTCTCACCGCCCGCTGGCGGTTCAATACGGGGCGCTTGGGGATCGTACACTTTGTTTTGTGGTTTGACGTTCTACGCTTTTTTTGTTGAACTTGAGTAAGCGGACGAAGCGTATCTATTATATATAGGCGCTAGTACCTTGAGGGCGACGCGTATTGAAGCCGGAAACCCGGCTGAGAAGCGGCGCCGGGGCGGCGTATTGAAAAGCGAAGCTTTGAAAAGCCGCCTCAATCAACCCCAACCTCCGTCCATAAGAGCTTCTCCAAATGTTTGATTCCGAAGCCACACTCGCGAAGATTCCCGATAACCCTGGCTGTTATCTCATGAAAGATCGCCATGACACGGTTATTTATGTCGGCAAGGCCAAAAATTTACACAAACGCGTTAGCCAGTATTTCAGTGGCCACGACGATAGGGCGTTTGTATCGATGTTGGGCGATGTGCTCGACAAGATTGATGTGATTTTGACGCAGTCAGAACGAGAGGCGCTCATTTTGGAGGCTGGTCTGATCAAGCGATATAGGCCGCGTTTTAACGTGCTGCTTAAGGATGATAAAGATATGCCTCAGCTGCGTATCGATCTGAACGATGAATGGCCACGCGTTGAGATCGTCCGGAGACGCAAGCAGGACGGTGCGCATTATTATGGTCCGTATCCGTCTGGTCAGGCATGTCGTCGATCATTGGCCGTATTGAATCGGTATTTTCAGCTAAGGACGTGCAGTGATTCCGTGTTTGCGAACCGCGTGCGGCCTTGTTTGCAGTACGAGATCCATCGTTGTTTGGGGCCGTGTTTGATGGCGGTAGATCGAGCCGAGTACATGCGTCAGTGTCGCGATGCTGAGATGTTTTTGTCCGGCAAGCTCGACGACCTTAAAAAGATGCTTACGGCACGCATGAATTTGGCCAGTGAAGGTTTAGCGTTTGAACAGGCGGCGATGTATCGCGACCAGATTTTAGCTGTTGAAGAGGTTTGCGCGCAGCAGAAGATTGTTCAAAAAACGCCCGTCAATCAGGATTATTGGGCAGTCTCAGGAGACGATGCAATGCGATGCATCGTCGTAATGATGGTTCGCATGGGGCGCCTGATTCATTTACAGACTTACGAGGCGCGCGATAGTGTTACTGCTGAGGTCGATATCTTGTCGCAGATTATGGTGCATCACTATCAGTCGTTCGATAATTTTCCAAATGAGATTGTGCTGGATCGCGTATACGCAGAGGTTGAGCCACTTTTGCGCGATACAATGGAGGCGCTGAGTGGTCGTCGCGTTGCGATTACCTTTCCGGCGCGCGGTACCAAAACGGAATTGCTCGAAACGGCTCATCTCAATGCCAATCAGCAAGTGCACCAGCGCCGTACGAACGAAAGTGATTTACTTTTGCTCGTTGAAGAAAAACTCAAACTTCAACGCTATCCGCATCGCATCGAATGCTACGATATTTCAAACATGCAGGGTGGACAGATCGTAGCAGCGATGGTGGTTTTCATTCAGGGTAGGCTCGATTCGTCACGCTGTCGAACGTTTAAGATCAAATCGACTGAAGGACAGGATGACTTTGGAAGCCTCAACGAAGTTTTGACGCGTCGACTTCGTTATCTGACGACCACCCCCGAAGACGAAACCCATCTTTCAAATATGGAGGCATCGTTCTGCGAAATGCCCGATTTATTGCTTATCGATGGTGGTCACGGTCAGGTCAATGCTGTGATGGAGGCGGTCGAAGCGAGCGGTTTGGCGGGGGCTTTTGATGTGATCGGTATCGCTAAATCACGCGTGAAAAGCGAAAATGTACATCATGAAGTTGAACATAGCCCTGAAAGGCTTGTGTATCCTGATATCGAAGAGCCATTGATTTTGGAGCAAAATGATCCCGTTATATTATTGATGGCTAATATTCGCGACGAGACACATAAACGTGCGATTGGTTTCCACCGAAAGACGCGCGAGTCAGAGACAATGAAAAGTCGTTTGGATAGCATTGATGGTGTTGGGCCAAAACGACGGGCTGCACTCCTCAAAGCTTTTGGTTCCCCCGCCAACATTGCTCGCCAGTCTCCCGAAAATCTCGCACGTACAGCTGGCATACCCTTAAGCATTGCTCAGAAGATCGTCGAAGCGTTGGGAGAGTAGACTATTATCATTAGATACTGTACAATTGTAAGGGTATTTCAAGCGTTTGCTTAGACTTGAACGTGGTGCTCCGCACATCTTTAAGAAGGGCGGAGTGCGATCGTTTTTCTTAATTTGTATATTGTAGTTTTTTGTAGGTTTAATACATACCTAAAATCATTGTTAGCCCCACTAAATTTTTTAAATAATACGGATTACGTTACGGTAGCTTTGTTTTATCTATTATAGTCGCCTCTAAACATGAAATAGGTTACTGAAATTTGAGTTTGATAGCGTCCACACGAGTTCGCAAAATCGAAAAAACTAAAAAAGCCATTGGAATTCCGGTAAGATGAATTTGCTGAAACTCTCATCGAGACAGGAGGAACCAATGGCGAGAGTAATAAATAGGACAGAACTTCTTGAA
>JAZRWH010000183.1:0-57672 GCA_045599585.1 Myxococcota bacterium | reverse complement strand
TGTAGCACTTCCCTTTCGTTTAACGTAAAATGAGCAAATGATCGCATCAAACCTCCGTATGTGTAGTTATGCAAAATCATCATACACCGGATTGATGCGGTCCTTCTTCATTTTTATGCATTTGAAACGATAATCTACCGCCTCCCCCTGAGCGCCTATCTCCTTCGGAGATACGTCGCTACCCCCTCTGGCCTGCGGCGCCTTAAATAAGTGTTTCAAAAATTCCTATCATCGATTCAACACGAAAGATTTCATCCATTCTTTAACCCAGATAATTATTAAGCAAGATTATGGCAGCTACGCGCGCACAAAAGATGCGCCTCGGTATTTTTTTAATTACAACGACCGCGATCGTTATTCTAACGCTGATCTATCTCATCGGTGCCAGTATTATGGAGGTGCGCGATGCCTATACAGTCGTTCTTCAGGGCGGTTCTGGCGGCCTCGAAGCTGGTAGTCAGGTGCGATTTAACGATATCCCGGTTGGCCGTATCGAAAAAGTCAGTATTGACAAAGAGGATCCGAGTCTCGTTATTCTCAATTTGACCGTTAATCACGGAACGCCTTTGACGGCAGATACCGTTGCTGTCCCCGAAATGGCAAATATCACAGGGACAAAAATCCTTTCGATGCACGGGGGGAACAAAAATTCCATCCGACTTAAACCCGGCGATACGATTCAGTCCGCAAGCTCAGATCTCAGTATGATGACAACTAAAATTGTCAGCATTGCCGAAAAAATACAGCAACTTATTGATAACCTCAACGACATTACCAATACTCAAAACGCCAACAAACTCGCTCAGGTTTTGGAAGAAGTCGAGGGCATCACGCAAAAAATGAATTCCATCCTCGAAAATAATCAGGACAATTTCAATGCAATGATCTCTGATGCGAGGGGCGTTGTAAAAAAAGCTGACGACACGTTAGCAGACGTTCAGCATATCGTTTCGTCCGTTAACCGTGCCTCTGATGATATCTTTAGCGCTAAAAATATTCGCCGTATCGAAACGTTGCTGGATTCTACGAATGGTATGATGGCAAATGTTCGGGCGCGTACGAGCGAATCAGAACTCGGACAAACAATCCATGGTGTGAATACACTCGTTTCGTCAACGCAGGTCACCGTTTTGCGTTTGCGCGATGATTTGAGACGTGTGTTGAGTGAACTTGAAACCAGCGTAGAAAATATTAACGAATTTACCCAAATCTTGGTCGATGACCCTTCGGTCCTTATCAGTGGTCGTAACGAAAAAGAGAGACAGCTGCCATGAAATGGATCTTTAGCCGCTTTGTTATACGTGCCGCCTTGTTTGCAGGTCTGACGGCCTCCCTGGCAACATTTAATGGTTGTTTTGGCAGCAAAACGCCTGAACGAACTTATTTTAGCATCGATTACGCGCTCACTGAACAGCCGCACTATGCTGAACCTAAATATGATAAGTCCGTAGTCATTCATAATTTTACAACGACAACTGCTTATGATCGCCAGGAACTCGTCTATCGTTCGAATCCCTACGAGTTTCAATATTATTGGTACCGTTTGTGGGCTTCTAAACCGCGAAAGATGCTTCGAGAGATCGTCTCAAAACACTTGCGCTACATGAACATTTTTAGTGATGTCACGCTCGCTATCGAAGACAAAGTGCCGGATTACGAGATGGATGTTGAGATCACAGCCATCGAAGAACTCGATGCTTCAAAAACTGAATGGTACGCGCACATTGCGATGCGTATGACGCTCTCAAGTTTTGAAGACGGAAGTGTCGTATGGTCTCGCGATATTGATGTGAAAAACCCTGTCGCCGATAATCAGCCCGTTTACGTCGTTAAGGCAATGAGCGAACTTCTTGACTCTGAACTTACGAAGGCTTTTAAAGAATTGGATCAATCCATTGCGCGTCATGCGGTCGTAGCTAAGGTAGAGCCGCTTCAGATCAACGAAGATGCGTCAAATAGTGCAGAGCTCATGGATGAAACTCCAGTCGTGCCTGAGGTGACCGAAGCGCCGCGGGCGACGCTTAAGAATAAACGGTAGATGCTATGAAACACCGCATTTGGGCGCTGTATCTTGGAATTTTGTTGATCATTTTCTGCCCTTCTACGGCTTGGGCCGGGGATGATAATACAAAATTGCTCGATGAACGTTGGAATTCGATCGGCGAAAGTGACGTCCACCGCGATGTGGTGGAGGCCTCCGACCCGCATCATGGACGTTCCACGTGGATTGCTTCTTCGCCCGAACAGCAGTTGGCCGCTGATACAAAACTTGATACCGTTTCCCGTGGCGGAATTTTTGTAGCTTCAATGACGAACGGTTTGAGCGAGCCGATGTTTCAGGTCCGGAACGCTGACGACGATATTATCACGGAAGCTTATACAGGCTCAATCGCATACGTCGCTCCCGGCGACTATACCGTTGTTGTCGGGTCTGTCGGCAGTTCCTCTCGCCTTGAATTTGACGTGCATGTCGTCGAAGGAGCGACAACCGCTGTGCCCGTCGAATGGTCTGGGCTTATTATTAAGGTCGTTGACGACCGCGGTACCATGATCCGCGGTAATTACGAGATTGTTAGTATGCCCGATCGCGGGTACATCGGACTCGGTACTGGCGCGCTCGTAAATGAAGGTGAACGCTACTCTACATGGCTTTTGTGGCCGGGCGAGTACATGATCCTTTCGGTCGGGGAGGGGTATCAGGCGCGTAAAAATTTTATTACAGTGAGACTCTCTCCGGGTGAACTGACGCGTTTTACACTCGTTTTAAATGAAGATACTGGAGATATCCTTGGCGGCGGCGAAATCGAAGAAGATATCACCGTCGACGAAGATAAGTGGTGGGATGCTAGTCTTCTCGTCGGTGGTTCGGTACGCTTTACTCGTACCGATGACGTGATTGGTAAGTCTAATGGACAGGTCTTCGATATCAGCGCCTTCTTTGAGACTTATTTCAACATGTTGCTTAACCGCAACTTCTTTTACGCACGTTTGAATGCAGAAATTGGCGGCAATATTAAAATTGATGATCGACCGTTTATTACCACGATCGATGAATTAAGTCTGGAGTTACTTTACACGTATCGCGTTGTGGATTGGTTCGGACCGTACGCTAGGTTCTCCTTCGAATCAAATATGGCTCCAGCATATCAGGAATTTGCTTCTCCTTTCACCGTGAAAAAAATAAACGATGATGGCGTGCTCGTGTCGAGTGATTCAGGACAGCTCGATACAAAACTAGGACCGTCTTTTTCGCCGATTACTTTAAAAACTGGCGCTGGCGGAAGTTTTGATTTTACCGTTGGATCGTGGTTCAAAATCAATGCGCGTTTGGGATTAGCCTATCGCAATGTTTTTACGCGCAATCTTTATGTGGTTTCTGATATCGATGAGGATGAGGACATTGTCACGCTTTCTCCCGTCGAGTCTCAGTCGCAGTTTGGTGCCGAAGCTGCAGTTTTGTTGGATCTTACGCCCGTCAACTGGTTTACGTTGAAGGCGGATTTCTCGGTTCTTGAGCCTTTTATCGGAAGTTATCAGCCTGTTGTCGATCTTGATTTGGACGCAGCGATTCGCTTATCATCAATTGCAAGTATTTCGTATTCGTTGAAACTTGTTTATGATGTTCAAATGATAGACAAGGTTCAATTGGATCAGTACGTTCAGCTTAGATTCTCATACAAAGTATTCTAGAATTTCACCTCAATGCTGTCTCATGAATGATAACTACAAGTAGGCTCTTGACTTTCATGATGATTGAGTCTTTTGTGGTGGCCGGCTTTTCGGCCGCATAGCGCCCTCAATACGCCGTCCGCTCGCGCTTTTCATCCGCGCTTGAGGCGCGTCTTCAATACGCGCTCGTTTTTTTAATGCGGATGCGAAGCATAAATCGGTCTTGCAAGTCCACTGTGTGCATTTCGTTGTTGTTAGGGATAGGGGGGGAGGGACAAGAATGCGCTCGATTTCGTTAGCAAGAGATGGGCATCACGTTAGCCTTCATGAAATACAGACGTTAGTTTGTCGTTTATTGATTATTGTGTCTTTGTGTGTACTGTGATTGTGTAATATTTCTTTGTAGGTTTAAATAAATTTAAATATTAAGCAAGATTGTAAATAATGTTATACATTAAAACAAAAAATGAAAATAAAAAGAAGTTGTTTTGCTGATAATCGTAATGCTAGATAAATGAATTGATAAGGCAGTATAACAATATACTGTCTAAAGTAGCGTAATAAAGACAGGCGACGCGTTTTTTCTATGAAGGATTAGCTTGCGCGCAGCTGGAGTCAAGATAAGACGAGGTAGAGTTATGAAAAAACGAATTCCATTATTACTTTTAATGTTAATCTCAGCTGGTTCATTGTACTTGGGAACTGCCCCAGACGAGGTTTATGCACAGAGTAGTGACTCGCTTGCGCCTGTTGTTTTTATTGGTCTGGATACGTCTGGTTCAATGGACTCATCCTTTGGTGACGAAGGAAACACGCGTTGGACGCGTGCTATTCAAGAATTATCCGGTAAAGCCTTGGGGTCATCTAACAATGTTGGTGGTAGTTCAACGCGTTATCCTAGAAAGATGCTCGTGTGTTCAGGCGGTTTATGCGATTACAAGACGAAATGGGTCTGTGGCTCAAGCTTTAAAAACAACAGCACCAATAAAAAAGACGCAGAACTGGTAAATTGTGAGACGGTTGGAAGTGGAACGAATAGAAATTTAAAGGATTTTAAAGTTAAAGATCCGAGTGAATTTGCCAGTACCAATTATGTAAACAATGGTGTTTTACATGAATATTTGAATATTGCCAAATTTGGTTTCGTTGGTATGGCTGGTTATGGATCTGGAGCAACTGTAGAGGTTGCGAAAAGTTATCCCGGTGATCAGTCTAATATGTCTTATGGTAAAACTCGAGATGGAAATGATAAAATTAAAGGGGCAAGATATTATGGTGTGTATAATATTAATATAACGAATACGGCACCTACAGCTTATCCAACGCCATCCGATGATCCTGCGATTATTCGTAAAAGCAATGATATGGTCATTTCAAATATTCGCAGTTATTCATACGGTTCTAGCTCTACTCCGCTTGAACCATTACTTACCTCTGTGTTCGGAATTATGAATCCAGATGAACCAGATCTGGGCTTGATGCAACAGCCGAAACCTGGGGCAACATACACAGGAAACTCTGTTCCAAGCGACGATACGCATTGGGTGACTGATTCTATGCATAACTATAAATGCAGGAAGAAAGCTGTCATAGCCATGACGGATGGTGCGCCAAATGTCTGGAATGCTACGAGTTCCTCTAATTATAAAAATGATCTATTCAATACTCTACATAATTTCCATGATAAAGATATTGAAGTATATCCGATACTGTACGCTCAAAAAGAATCGTCAGTTACACGTTCGAATTCGCTCACAAATGTTACTTCAATGGACTCTGTCATGAATCTAATTTCATGGAAAGGCGGAACGTGTAGAGAGTTTGGTCATACCGGAGAAATTATTGATCCTAATAATGAAGCCGGATATAAGGCTTATTTGGCTGGTTATACTAGCAGTGATCCTAATGTTAAAAAACAATATACATCATGTTATTATAATGCGTTTGATGGTGGTGCTTTAACCAATGCGGTTAAGGCCATTATGAATCAGATTCTTGCGGGTTATAAATCAAAATCTAGAATGGTTTTGACGACGCACGTTGGTTCTGAGACGGTAAAAAAAGGTGATCAACCGACGAATGGCTGGTATAATATCTATACAGGTTACAAAACTGAGTATGGTAATCTAAGAACAACTGGTTTGCGTCGTGAAGCCTACGTTTGTACATCTAATGGTTTTGAGCATGATCCGGATCTTTCTAGAAATATAGCGAAAATCTATGCTGAACGCTTTGCGGCATGCAGGGCAGAAACAAAAATTCATGCCTCAGAGTATAAGACTAACGGAAATCGTGAGGGTAAATGTAAAGAAGATCACTTGATTTTGGTCGGTGATTATTCTGAAAGTAATCGTTTCAATGTGATGCCTGACATGATCTCGATTACGGATTCGAAAGCAGGTGTGATAAAATATAAAAAGAATAGTGCGTATGATTACTATAGATTCTTTGATTATGAGCAATCTGCAAAAGATGATAACTCGTTCACAAACACTGTAAATAACACGATTGGTGTCTATTTCAATGATTACATTTCACAATACATGATTTCGCCGTATGAGTGTGCAGTTGATTCTGACTGTATTCCTCAGGCGATTGGTGATGCAGAGTCCTATATCTGTGATATGGGTAAGTGTATTGTTCGAAACAATGAATTGAAATCCTGTATGTCAGCCAACTGTGCAGCAGGTCAATTTTGTATTAAAGGACAGTGTAGAGCGGCTAATACGGATTCGGGCAAGAAGACTTGTTCATCGCATAGTCAATGCGTTGGTGATAATAAAGTATGCCATGCTGGTAAATGCGTGACGGGTGTTCTTACGAACGGAGATGTTCGTGATCTTATCGCAAGTCTACCGCTCGGAACGATCGAATTCGGTGCTCCAACTGTTGTTCCGCCCCCAAAACTCGCCTATACCAACGAAGGATACACTGCATTTAAGGGCAAGTACGGTGATCGCGATACGATGTTGTACGCGCCAGCAAATGATGGTTTGCTTCACGCATTTGTATTAGGCCGAAATAATACAAAAGAGAATTATAGCAAAATTAGTGGTATTTCGAATTCTGGGTTAAATGTTAGCGATGCGCTTGAGATGGAAGGACAAGAAGTTTGGTCCTTCATGCCGAAGGGCGTTATGCGCGATATCCACACCTTGACGACACTCGGTGTTCAAAACAAACTGAATGTTACACCTGTCTATGCAGATCTTGTATTTGGCGTGGACGATGATGGCATCAACGATTGGCGAAGCGTTCTCGTGGGTGGTTTTGGCGGTGAAGGTCGAGGCTATTACGCTTTGGATGTTACGGAGCCAGCAAAACCCAAAATCTTGTGGGAAATTGACCATCAGTGGCAGGCTAGTGGTTCGGATTATCCTGCTGTTAATGTTCATGGGAAGACGAGTGCTTCTAATGAAAATGATAATGCCCCGTTTAGTCGCTTGGGATACAGTCGCCCCGCAGCTGCGCTCACCAATATGTGGCTTGATGGTGTGTTGACGCCTGTGGCTATCTTAGCAGGCGGCTTCCCGTTAGATAATGCTGAAGCGAATGATATTGAAGGTAAGGCTGTCTATATCGTAAAGTTGAATCCAAAGAATAAAGAGGATCTGCTCGTTGCCAAATTCAACTTTGATACTGCCATCACGGGCACTCCTGCAGTGTTCCCC
This sequence comes from Myxococcota bacterium, assembly GCA_045599585.1. Classification (GTDB taxonomy): domain Bacteria; phylum Myxococcota_A; class Bradymonadia; order UBA4248; family UBA4248; genus RGIG464. The sequence goes on along the minus strand of JAZRWH010000183.1, from coordinate 50,332 downwards.
TCTGGCTTTAATTCTTCTGCTGAAGTAATCTATGTTGGTGACAATAAGGGTGCGCTTCACCGAATCGATATTTCTCATAAGTCTATTATGAGTAAAAGTGGAGAGGATACGTGCGCTGATGATCAGAAAGATTGCTGGACCGTTAATGGTCAAAACCTTAAACGCACCGGTTCTGGGGGGAAGACATTTAACGTTGCAGCCAACAAGATCTATCCAATCTTCGATCCGAACCTAATTGATGATCTAAATCCAAATAATGGAACCTATGAACGTGTTACATACAAACCTGCTCTTAATGCGGTCGGTAGCACGGGTAGGGATATTCAGATTGCCATTGGGTCTGGCGATAACACCGATAATGCGATTACTGCGCAACAGTTGAACTATGCAGGTGTTTTTATCGACCACTACGTGAATGATGAGATTGGTTATAAATTAAATAACTTTAATTCAAACAAAAAAGCCAGCAGTAGCAAGGATGCTTATACGCAGAAAATTAAGCCAGTTGTCATTGTATTCAATCCAACAAGTGACATTCATTCGGATGATGCAAAATCGCGTAACACTTATGGTGATGTTAATGATAAGCAATACTTTGAAATTATTGCGGGGCATTTGACGAATAACGATCTTGAAGACCCTGTGCCACCAACGGGAGATCAGCTTGAATGCGATGCAAGATGTGCATATAGTCCAGATGGGGTTTGCTCAATAGACAATGTATCGTATTCAGCACCTCAAGCGGGGTGTTATGCTGAAAAGCAGGAAAAAGAATGTAAAAATCTTAATGGTAAAGGTACGTGTCCCAGTGGATGTGAGTACCAGAATAGTTTCTGGACTGGAAATGAAGGCTGTCACTGGTGGTCTGCTGATGCAGGACTTATTTGTTCCGGATGTGAGATGCCTGTTATTAAAACAGAAAAAACATGTCACCCGGAGACGCACGCAAGCTTCATAGAGTCGGCTGCAGTTTTTCTTTTGGGTGGATGGCTTAATTGGATTATTAAAGGACAAAGCCCATCAGAAGTGGTTAAGCTGCTGAAAGACAAATGCAAGAATGCTAACTATATGGTGGATGGTGTTTGTTACGCGACAGAAAATCACGACTACGATATAGACAGCTGCGATAAGCCTGGTTGTTGCGATAGCAAATCTAAATCTAAATCTCGTTCAGGCGCGGCTCGCAGCGGTGGCAATTCGAGTTCGACACCCAGCTCTAGTTCTATTGGCGCAAGACAGAAGATGTTTGGTCCGGCAGTTACCTACAACTATAGAACATACTTCCCGACGTTTAACTCAATCGATCCTGCGTCAGAATCGTGCAGTGATGGCTTTGCCTCGATTTGGTTGGTCAACGCGCTTACGGATGAGAGTCTGCGTTGGGGTAGCGGTGTAACAGAAAAAACAAAAAATCAGTCTACTTATGCGAACTTGACAGGTGCGACAGACGACGGAAAATTGGAAAGCGCACTCGATGGCTCTAAACGCGTTAGTTTTGTAAACATGCAGAATGGTACCATTGTTTACGAGTTAATGTTTACGCCTCAGTTGTCTTGTATCAATGGTAACAAAGTTAGTTACGTTTCTCCGATGTTGGTTGCCCAAACAGGCGGTGCGGCTGGTATCAGTGGTAGTCATGCAGCAAAAGATGATATCTTTGGTGGTAGTGGTTCCGATGTTGGTGCGATTGATCAGAACATCAATATTACAGCCATTACAGAGCAAATGCTTGGTTCTGTTTCGATGCCTTCTTCGTGGGGTAGCGTTTACGAATAATCTCGGGCTTAGTTAAGCTTCTTGAAAGCCGCAGTCAAAAGACTGCGGCTTTTTTTGTTTTTGATTGTAATCTTAAATGTAATGATATGTTTTAATTGTATTAATCAAACGTTTTATTAAATGAAATAATTATGAAATTGTGTTGTTTTATGTATTGAATGTATTTTGTGTTTGTAAATATTGATATATAAATACAAATGTGATAATAGTTAAAAAAAGAATGAAAAACATTGTTGCAATAGCGGAATAATTTTGCTATAAATCTCAATTTAATAAGGTGGCGTGTTTTGTACGCTGTCTTATGGGTCGAAAAGAAAGACTGGCGACGCGATATATCCAGGAAGGTTCAGCATGCGCGCAGCTAGAGTCATCCATATATGGGGTTTAGATATGACAAAGCGAATTCCACTATCACTTCTAATGTTGCTCTCTGCTGGCTCATTGTACTTGGGTACTGCGCCTGGAGAAGCTTTCGCTCAGGACCACTCGAACTCGTTAGCACCGATTGTTTATATTGGTATAGATACTTCTGGGTCTATGAATGGTTCGTTTGGTGGAGATTCGAATAGTCGTTGGACTATGGCTATTCAGCAGTTGACTGGTAAGGCGTTAGGATCTTCATCTAATACTGCGTATACAAATACGCGCTATCCACGAAAGTTGTTGATGTGCAGCGATGGTTTGTGCGATTATAAAACCATATGGATATGTGGTACGCAGTTTCAAAAAGATCATAGCAAAGATACTAATCTGAAGGACTGCATAAATATTAGTGGTAATTCGAACAGGGCATTAAAAGATTTCACTCCAACAACCGTAAGTGCGTTTAACAGCAAGAATTATCTGAATAACGGGGTTTTACACGAGTATTTAAATGTCGCAAAGTTTGGTTTTGCAGGCATGGCTGGATATGAGGCGGGCAATACTACTGTAGATGTTCCAAGAAAGTACGAAGTGACTGTTGGTAAAACTACCGTTAACGACGATTCAAAAGCTTCGTATGGTAGCACATACACGAAAGGAAAATCTTATTATGGTGTGTATAATATTAATATAACAAACAAAGCACCAACGCTTTATCCAACACCTTCGGATGATCCAATAATGATCCGCAAAAGCAATGATATGATCATCCAAAATGTGCGAAGCTTTTCGTATGGATCTCACAATACACCACTAGAACCGATGATCTATTCATTGTATCAGATGTTAAATCCTGATCATCGTGATTTGGGGTTGAAGCAGCAGCCTAAACCAGGGGCAACTTATACAGGTTCATTTCCTTCGGCGGGTGATAAATCAGACAAATATTGGGTTGTAGATTCAGACCATGATTATAAGTGTCGCAAAAAAGCTATTTTGGCCATGACTGATGGTGCGCCAAACGTTTGGAATGATGATAATAATAAAATAGAAATTCTGAATATTGCAAAACAGGCGTATGAGTCTGGTATAGAGATTTATCCTATCCTTTATGCTCAATCTGAATCAGATGTAAGTCGTAGTGCAGCCAAAAAACCAGGCACATACATGGTTAATGTCACATCAATGGACGCTGTTATGAATAACCTTGCGTGGAAAGCTGGAACCTGTCGAACTGAAGGGCATAAAGGTGACCCTATTCTTCCTGATGACGAGGCAGCCTACAAAACTTACTTGGCAGGATATGCAGCAGGAACTTATACACCGTGCTATTGGAATGCTGCCAACGGTGATGCACTCACGAATGCCGTAAAGGCTATTATGAATCAGATCTTAGCGGGTTATAAATCTAAGTCGAGGATGGTTTTGACAACGCACGTTGGCTCTGAGACTGTTAAGAATAGTGCAGGTGATCCGACAAATGGTTGGTATAATATCTACACAGGTTACAAAATCGAGTTTGGTAATTTAAGCACGACAGGACTGCGTCGAGAAGCTTACACTTGTAAAACGAGCGGATTTGAACATGATCCTAGTTTGTCAAAGAATATGGCTTTAGATTATGCAAAACGATTTGCGGAATGTCGTGCAAAGACTAAGATCCATGCATCAGAGTATCCTAATTCAGGTAGTGCTGATGGCACATGCAAAGCTAAGCATTTGATTTTAGTCGGCGATTATTCTGATAGTAATCGTTTTAGTGTGGGAAAGAATGTTAAGATGATTCCCATTACACATAATCATGCTGGTGTTGTAAAGTATAAAACAAATAATGTTTATAGCGAGTACAGATTTTTTGATTACGAGCAGTCTGAAAAAGATTCTGGTGCATTTTCAGCAACGTTAAATGACACGATTGGTGTTTATGCGAATGATAACATTTCGCAATATATGATATCTCCCTACGAATGTTCTATTGACTCTGACTGTATTCCACAACAAGTAGAGGATACGAATTCCTATATCTGTGATATGGGTAAATGTATTGTTCGCGATAATGAATTGAGATCATGTGCCACGCTCAACTGTGAAAAAGGTCAGTATTGTATTAAAGGTCAGTGTCGAAACGCGGAAGGCAGTGAGTGTTCTAATCATAAAAAATGTGTAGAAGATAATAAAGTTTGCCATGCAGGTAAATGCGTGACGGGCGTTCTCACGAACGGCGATATTCGTGATCTCATCGCGAGTTTGCCGTTAGGGACAATTGAGTTTGGTGCTCCGACGGTTGTTCCTCCTCCCAAACTTTCTTATCGCAATGACGGCTACACCGCATTTAAAGGTAAGTATGGTGACCGCGACACGATGTTGTATGCTCCGGCCAATGACGGCATGCTTCACGCATTTGTATTAGGTAAGAACAATAAAGACAAAAACTATAGTACAATTAGTGGAATTAAAAACAGCGGCTTCTCGGCTAGTGGTGCCCTTGATACAGAAGGACAAGAAGTTTGGGCTTTCATGCCGAAGGGCGTGATGCGTGATATCCATACGCTAAAAAATCTAACGCCTGAGAATAAGTTGAACGTTTCCCCTGTATATGCAGACCTTGTTTTTGGGGTAGATAAAAATGGTGTCAATGATTGGCACAGTGTTCTTGTGGGTGGGTTTGGCAATAATGGACGCGGTTATTATGCATTGGATGTAACTGATCCTGAGAATCCTCAAATCCTGTGGGAAATAGATCATCAGTGGCAAGTTAGCGGAGACAAATATCCAGTTGTCGATATTCATGGCAAGACGAGCGCTTCAAGCGAGAATGACGATGCCCCGTTTAGTCGTTTGGGCTATAGTCGTCCTGCTGTTGCACTCACCAATATCTGGCTTGATGGAACGTTGACGCCCGTCGCCATTTTGTCTGGTGGTTTCCCTGTAGGTGAAAATAGCAATGAGACAGATATTGAAGGTAAGGCTGTCTATATTGTGAAACTGAACCCTGCGAATAAAGAGGATCTACTCGTTGCTAAGTTTAAGTTTGATACACCTATTACGGGAACGCCAGCAGTATTCCCTACTGGATTTAATTCTTCGGCTGAAGTGATCTATGTTGGTGACGAGAAGGGTGCGCTTCATAGAATTGATATTTCTCATAAGTCTATTATAAACAAAAATGGACAGGATAAATGTGAGAAAGATCAAAAAGACTGTTGGACGCTTAACGGTCAAGAACTGAAACGCTCCGGCTCTGGTAACAAGACGTTTAGCGTTTCAGATAATACAATTTATCCAATCTTTGATCCGAATCGTATTTCTGCACTCAATCCCAATGGTAATGGAAGCTATGGTCGCATTACATACAAGCCAGCGCTCAATGCCGTTGGTTCTACAGGAAAGGATATCCAGATAGCCTATGGATCGGGCGATAATACGGAATCAAAAATTGAGACGAGTGAACTGAATTACGCTGCTGTTTTTATTGATCACTATGTGAATGATGAAATTGGTTATAAACTTAACAATTTTAATGCCAATAAAAAAGCCAGCAGCAGTAAAGATGCATATACGCAAAAGATCAAACCCGTTGTCATTGTATTTAATCCGATAACAGGTATCCATTCAGATGATGCTCGATCACGTGAAACGTATGGTGAAGTTAATGACAGACAGTATTTTGAAATTATTGCAGGTCAATTGACGAATAGCGAACTACAAGATCCTGATCCTGTTCCAGAGGACAAGCCAGAATGTGACGCAGCTTGCAAATATATTCCCTCGGAAGGAATATGTGCAATTGACAATGTGTCGTACAAGGATGAAAAGTCATCATGTTTTACAACAATTGAGCAAAAGGAATGTGTGCAGAGCAACGACGAAGGACTTTTCGATTTCTGTGCGAGTTGGTGTAAATACGGTAACAGTTGGTGGACTGGTAAGGCCGGATGCCATGATGATACTGGTGCATTTGGAGCAATTGCATGTAGTGGCTGCGAAACGCCCACGATTTCTTCGGAGCCAACATGTAACGTTGAAAAAACAGCAGGTGCAATACAACAAGCGCTCTTCTTTATGGCCGGTGGCTGGATGCATTGGATTGTGACGGGCGAAAGTCCTAAACAGGTTATCGAAAAACTTATCAACGGATGTAAAGACTATAAATATATGGTGAACGGGTCTTGTTTCAAGACGCAAGTCCATGATTACGATGCCTCTAAGTGTGATAAACCTACTTGCTGCGACGATGGCAAGGCTAAATCGAGAGCTCGCACTGGCGCAGCGCGTAGCGGCGGTGATTCTAATTCTAAGCCGAATTCGAATGACATCAGTTCTAGACAGAAAATGTTTGGTCCTGCGATCACGTACAACTATAGAACGTACTTCCCGACATTCAACTCAATTGATCCTGCGTCTGAATCGTGTAGTGAAGGTTATGCATCGATCTGGCTGGTCAATGCTTTAACAGATGAGAACCTGCGCTGGGGCAGTGGTGTAACGACAAAATCTAAAAACCAGGCGAACTATGCAAGTTTAACAGGTGCAACAGATGAAGGCAAACCCGCAAGCGCGCTTGATGGTTCTAAACGCGTAAGCTTTGTTAATTTGCAAAATGGTACCATTGTTTACGAGTTGATGTTCACGCCTCAGATGTCTTGTATTAATGGCAACAAGGTTAGCTACGTTTCTCCGATGTTGGTTGCCCAAACGGGTGGTGCTGCAGGTGTTAGCGGCAGTCATACGGCAAATGATGATATCTTTGGTGATGGTAGCAGTTCAAGTGGTATAGTTGATCAGAATATCAATATTCTTTCTATTACAGAACAAATGCTTGGTTCGGTCTCGATGCCTTCTTCTTGGGGTAGCGTTTACGAATAAGCCTCGTGCTTCATTGAGCTAACCAAAAGCCGCAGTTAGAAAATAAGACTGCGGCTTTTTTTGTTTTTATGCTGACTGTCTGGTTTTTGTTTCGCCATTCGACGGTCGATGCAAGACAAGTTGCTTCTAGTTGAAAGATGCTGTTCATGTTTTTAGGAACAACAATAGTCAGCCCACAATAATGTTGAATTATAAATATGTATAAACGTGGAAAATAATAAATTTGTTTTGATAAGTATAGGGTAAATAATGTGTGTTTGAATAATAATTATTGTTAACTCTGTCCGTGAAGATAAATTAAATACGTTAGATATATAATATTCAAGTGGGTGAATATTATATTCAATGAGTCAAAATGAGGTTTGGTGGGTGTGTATGAATGCGTAAAAAAGCCGCGTATTTGCGGAGCAAATAGCGGCTTTCGTGCGGCGTATGGGCTTAGGCCCATAGCCGCCGTTGAATGGAATCAAAAAAAGCCGCGTATTTGCGGAGCAAATAGCGGCTTTCGCGTGGCGTATGTGCTCAAGCCCATAGCCAGCAGCAAATCAAGACGGATTAACCATTCATCGACTGGAGGAATTCGGCGTTAGAGTCTGTCTGCGAAAGTTTTTCGAGGAGGAACTGCATTGCGTCGACCGGATTGAGATTTTGAATGATTTGGCGGAGGATCCAAATGCGATTGAGCGTCGCGGGATCGAGGAGGCGTTCTTCGTTTCGCGTGCCTGATTTGTTGATATCGAGGCATGGGAAAGTGCGGCGTTCCATGAGTTTGCGATCGAGGTGGAGCTCGGCGTTGCCAGTGCCTTTGAATTCTTCGAAGATAACTTCGTCCATTCGGGAACCGGTATCGACGAGCGCTGTTGAAATGATCGTGAGTGAACCGCCGTTTTCGATGTTTCGTGCGGCGCCGAAGAAACGTTTGGGTTTATGAAGTGCGTTAGAGTCCACACCACCCGAGAGGATCTTGCCGCTTGCGGGAACGACTGTGTTGTAAGCACGAGCGAGTCGGGTAATAGAGTCGAGAAGAATGACGACGTCATGACCGTATTCGACGAGGCGTGTGGCTTTTTCGATGACCATTTCGGCGACCTGGACGTGTCGCGTGGCTTGTTCGTCGAAGGTGGAGGAAATAACTTCGCCCTGCACGCTGCGCATCATATCGGTGACTTCTTCGGGGCGTTCGTCGATGAGAAGAACGATAAGGGTCACTTCGGGATGATTTTCGCTGATAGCGTTTGCAATATTTTGCAGGAGGTGTGTTTTACCGGTGCGCGGAGGGGCCACGATGAGTGCACGCTGTCCTTTGCCAATCGGGGTGAGCATGTCTAGAACACGCGTGGAATAGTTTTCGGGGTCGTGTTCGAGTCGGAGTCGTTCCTGGGGATAGAGTGGTGTTAAGTTATCGAAGAGAATTTTATCACGAGATTTTTCGGGGTCTTCGAAATTAATTTTATCAATTTGGAGGAGAGCGAAAAACTTTTCGTTTTCGTGTGGAGGACGAATGCGTCCGTAAACGGTATCGCCAGTTCGGAGGTTGAAGCGTTTGATCTGAGCAGGAGAGACGTAAATGTCATCAGGGCTCGAAAGATAGTTATAGTCAATGGACCGGAGGAATCCGTATCCATCGGGAAGGACCTCGAGCACGCCTTCGCCCCAGACTTCGCCAGTTAACCGAGATTGGGCCTGAAGCAGCTCATAAACAAGTTCCTGACGGCTAAGGTTGGCAGCATTTTCGATGTTCAGCTCGAGCGCCTTAGAAAGGAGCTCAGAAATGTGCATTCGTTTAATCTCTTTGACGTGCATGACAAATCCTTAAATAGAGAATCAGGTAGATACCTTATAGAGAAGACGCTGAACAACTTACTCGAAAGTTTGTATGTGCGTCAAGACTTTAAACAGCGCGAATTAGGTTGAAATCATGACAAATTTTGCCTTATCGCCTTCACCTTCCTGGCGGATGAGTTCGTGTTCGAGGAAGGCGTTGATGATGAATTTGACCTCCGTTTTTTTGAGGCGAACGCGTCGTGCAAGGGTACGGATATCGGTTGCACCTAGGGTCTGTAACCAATTGAGGAGGTCTTCTCCGGCGCTTTGGGGGTCTCGCGGCATTTCTTTGAGGATTTCTTCTGGGATTTCATCTTTGAGGAATGCAGTATTGGGGAGTCTGGTAACACGTGGGAGCATGGCGGAAGAACGCACGATTGCTGTTTCAAATTCAGCCGAAGGGTCTATCACGTCGTCATCTTCCAAAGGCGGCATGAGACCAATTTCGTCTGCTACGAGTGCCGTGAGCCGAATGATCGGGACAAATGCACCTTCTGCTGTGATGGGGGCGCCCCAAACCGTAGGGTTACCAAGTCTTTTGATCAGCGTGCTGTCCGTAACTTTAATCGTGACATCAAAGTCTGAAAGATCAGATTTTGGTGTATAGAATTTGGTAAAGTCTATATTTCCTGCAGGAAGTTCGTAGTTTGTGCCATATTTTGACTTTGTATCTACAACTTGCGTACTTCGCGCATTTCGCAGCTGCTGGAGTAGATCTTCGCGACTAATGCCACGGAGTTGGAGTAGGAAGAATGGATCTTCTTCGAGTTTTTGGGCGATTGTGAGCAGAACTGTGCAGATATGCTCGCAGAGATCAAGTTCGCAGGTATCGCAAGTTGTAGAAAACTCACGTATTTTTTGAGGAAACAGGGAGACACTGCCTTGTTTGAAGATCTCAATAATGCCTTCGGGGAGTTCACCGTTGAGAAGTGCCGTAGAGAACAAGGCGCGTTCTGAGAGCATAGAAATGACTGTACGCCACTGTCCTGGTGTGAACTGGTGGAGTTTAAACGTAACGTGTGCATGAATGATATCGGCAGAGATTTCTCCATCTTGAACATTTATGTTTGAAACGAGTTTAGCCTGCACGAGAGGAATAGCACTGATCAACGATGTGACGCATTTGGGGGCAACGTTGATGATGCAATCGATCCAAAGTTTGGCTTGCCAAGATTGAAGCAAGAGACGGGCGATGATATCTTCGGTTGGAGATTGGTTACGAAGCGCTTCACGGTGAGAAAAGACCATGTGTGCGCGTTTGAGCGTTTTGTGGGCTCCAGAGAGTTTAACACCTTTACGTGAACCGCTGAGTTTGACGGCCCGATTGATTGCTGATTGCGGGCTGCGTGAGACTTGTTTGTGTTTGAAGCCAGATCTTTTGCCGAATTGTCCCGAAGGTTTTCTGAACGAAGAGGATGCCATTTTGGCCGGAACTGCAGGAACGAAAGCGTTATTGGCAGGAACGGCTGTTAAGGGATCTGCCGGGGTTGGCGCTTCAACAAACGCTTGTAGGTCTTTTTCGTTTTCACTCATTGGGCGAACATATTTTTTGTTTGCTCTATTTGCTTTTTGAAAACGCGCCGAAGCTTTTTTGTTGAACTGAGCGTGTGTTTTAAAGCCGCCCTTTTTGAAGGACTGTCTTTTGTTCGTTTGACTGGATGGATCAGTTTTCTGAAAAGCTTCAGCGTAATGATCCATCATTTGGGGTTCCACGGCGACAGCGGGCACGCTGATGGGCGCGTCTATCGAAAGAAATTCGTTCGATGGCCGTGCGACTTTTGGTCGAAAATCTGAGCTGACGGAGGGCGTCTGAGGAAAGAAGTCGGAACTGTTATGCTGAGCTTTAGGCAGAGCATCAGATGTTTTGCGCAGAGCGGCGTTGTTGACATCTGAAGTGTGTTGCACATGGGGCTGGGCATCTGATGAATTTCGGGCGATTCGCGGTTGTGTATTTGATTTGTACTTAGCGATTCTAAGTTGTGTGTCATTTGAAAAATTCGCTGAATGGGTGTGACTATCAGACGATTTTTGCGAAGCGCGCGGGTTGTTGTCGGTAGACTGTCTGGTGATCTTATGTTGATTGTCAGACGAATTTCTTGGGGTATGCGGCTGAGGCGCGGAGGTGTGTTTTGATACTTTGGCTTGTCCGTCAGATGAATAGCGTTGAGCTTTGGGAACTGAGCCTGACGATGATCTTGGGGCACTCGCTTCGGACGGGGCTTTTTTTACTTTAGCGCTAACCTTGGAGTGTTTGGCCGAGGTACGTTTGGCATCTTTGTGATCTTTAGATTTTTGTTGTTTTTTGTTGTTTTGAGCCGGTGCAGGGGGATAGCTTACCGTCGATTTTTTTTGAGCATTAATGGAACTCATGTCGACGACGCGTCGAAGTTTTAAACCAAGATTCGAAGAATCTTCGTCGGACTGCGACTTTACAGTGAGCGGTTCAGATGAAGTTACAAGAATTTTGTCGTTTTTCATAAATTACTCTGCGTCATCAAGGACGGCGTCTGTACTGAGCGTGAACAGTTCGCGCAAGGCATTGGTATCCAACTGGGTAACCCATGCTCCACTCGCGTCAACGATTGCGTTTGAAAGACCTTTTTTCTCTTCGAGCATGGCATCGATCTTTTCTTCAAGCGAGCCAATGGAGAGAAATTTGTGAACCTGAACGTTTTTCTGCTGACCGATACGGAAGGCACGGTCTGTTGCTTGTTCCTCAACAGCGGGGTTCCACCAGCGGTCGTAGTGAAAAACGTGTGACGCTGCTGTAAGATTGAGGCCGGTACCACCTGCTTTGAGTGAAAGGATAAAAATGGACGGCCCTTCCGGAGATTGAAAATCATCGACGATCTCATCACGCTGTGAAGCAGAAAGTCCACCATGAAGAAAAGGAATGTAGTCAAGGTTGAGTTTTTCTTTGAGAATATCGACGAGTGCGTCGCCCATTTCTTTGAATTGCGTGAAGATGAGCGCTTTTTCGTTATTCTCAATAATCGTGTCGAGCATTTCGACAAGGCGAAGCATTTTGCCCGAACGATCTGCGGAAAGCGTCGTTCCTTTTTGGAAAAGAGCAGGGTGATCGACGATTTGCTTAAGGTGTGTGAGTAGTGCGAGGATGTGCCCATGTCTTGCAATGCCTGCACTTTCTTCGATTTTACCCATCGTTTGGTTGACGAGCGCTTGGTACATCGTTGCCTGTTCGCGCGTAAGTGTACAGTAGACTTTGTGTTCCATCTTTTCGGGGAGATCCTGAATAATACTTGGATCTGTTTTGACACGACGCATGATGAACGGAGAAACGAGGTTTTTGAGGCGTTCTGTTGCGTTCTTATCATTGTATCGTTCAATAGGAACAGCGTATAGCCTTTGGAAGTTTGTGCTTGTTCCCAGAAGTCCAGGATTAAGGAAATCTAAGATGGACCAAAGCTCACTGAGTCGATTTTCAATGGGTGTGCCTGTCAGGGCAACGCGGAAGTCAGACTGGAGTGCCCGTACACTGATGGCGCGTTTGCTAGAAGCGTTTTTGATGGCCTGAGCTTCGTCGAGGACGACCATTGCCCATTTGTGTGCATACATAAAATCGATACTGCGCGTAACAAGGCCATACGTCGTAATGACGACTGTACCGGGTGTGCGAAGCAGTTCATTGAGCTCGTGCAACGATTGGGCTCGATCAGTGCCGTGATGGACGATAACATTAATGGACGGCGCGAAGCGTTCAAATTCGCGCTTCCAGTTGCCGACGACGCTCATGGGGCAGATCAGCAAAAAGCCTCGTCTGTCTTCAGGATACCGATACATGTGATTCAGAATATGGCAGATCATCTGAATCGTTTTACCAAGACCCATGTCGTCCGCGAGGCAGCAACCAAGACCGATGCGTTCTTGATAAGAGAGCCAAGCGACACCGCGTTCTTGGTAGGGACGAAGCGTTCCCACAAAAGACGGTGGAGCTTTCATAATAATTTCTTGAACGTCTTCCTGGCTGAGCTTCGAAATGACGTCCGCAAGTTTGCCTTCAACGACGACTTCAATGTTCGCGTCTGGATGATTTGGATCTGCGACGCCCGAGAGCGCACGACTCATTGCATCAAATCGCGTGAGTGTACCACTGGCTGTTTCGTTGTTATCGATCAAAGACTCAATATTATTAAGTTGAATCGGATCGACGAGTACCCAAGAGCCGTGCCACTGAATAAGCGGTTGTTTGAGTGCAACGATCTGCTTGAACTCTTCGGCGCTGACGACGTCTTCGCCCAGGGCTGCTTCCCATTGAAATGCTGCGAGGTCGTTCAAACCAAACAGCGAGTGATCAGGACCAAGATCGGATGGCATGGCGTCTTTGAGTCGTAGACGTGCGCGCAGTCTTCGACTTCCCTGGTCCTTAAGCTGTTCGGGCAGCCTAATGTCAAACCCCTGCGCCAACAATAACGGACTCGCTTCGCTAATAAACGTCCAAGCCTGTTTAACATCAAGACCAATACCCACAGGAGCCGATTCGTTGAGGCTTTTTTTAATAGGTTCGAATATGGACGCTGCTTTACCCAGATCGGCTAAGAGCTGTTCCTGCGGGTTTTCAAAAGAATGCTGTTCAAGTCGGAAAATGTGCGCTCCAAACGAAAAGATCGTTTTCGCATCAATCGCAAGTTCAGGGTTTTCAGTAGCAACAAGCATATAATTTAAGGTCCAAAGTCCGTCTTGTCTTGCAGGATCTGGCGTTTCGAGCCAGAACCCTGTACGAGCATTGACGTTTTCGGAATTGGTTCCCTCTTGGATCGGTGCCAACCATGCCTCAATCGGTTTCACGAGATCGGGGTCTTCAAGATGGTACTGAATACGAGATTGGGCTTTAGGGAGAACCAATGAATCGAACCAACGACTCTCCCAGCGCGGCAGACTTTCGAGCTCACACAATGCCGTATAAACAAACTCTTTCTGCGGCATGAGATGGGCTTGCATTTCACTAAGGTTGCGTGGACGATAGGTGTGGTACGGAACATTGGTTTTGGGCCGCTGGCCACTTTCTGTTTCGTCAGACGCGTTTTCTGAGGTAGAATTGTCAGATAATAGCTCGGTTAAAGCAGATTCTTCTGTTGTCGTATCCTCGGCGTCGTCCTCGTCTTCGTCTTCTTCGATCTCATTTTCGTTTAAGGCAATGGCCTGAGCTTCAATAAGATTATCTTGTGCAAATTGTTGCTCTAGCGCCTTGCAGGCGCTGTCGATGTCGAGATCGTAATTCAGTTTAAGGTAATCTCGAATCGGCATAGAACTCGAACGTCTAGGCAGATTATGGAGCATTGATTGCGTACAATAGAGATCTGGCGACGAGAGCACATAGTGCATGGTTTTGCGTACGTAAGCGTCAATGCATGCATCCAAAAATGCACGTAAAAGCGCCTCAGGGTGCCACATCATCGTTGGCTTGCGACGTTTATTTATGCCGCGCCCACCAGATTTGTCCCAATGCTTTGTATATAAAAGGCAGTGGGCACAGGGCGGCATGGAGCTGGCGAGTTTGTTGATGCGGCCGACATCGACGCTACTTTCGTGTGCAAGCTGCCACGCTCCATAAAGTTCGTGGCGATATGTACGAAGCGATGGCACAAAACACTGACGTGCGATGAGCTCTAACGCAAATTTACTTGCGTAACTCCAGGCTATGATTGACGGACATGTTCTGCGACGGTTATCTTCGTACTTTAGGCTGCTCATGCCCAAAAGTTCAATCGCGTCCGAAATCTCCATGGAGACGCCGTTAACGTTCTCTTTGCTGTATCGCCCATCTTTGGCTGGTATAATCAGGTGGGCCGTTGCTGGCTTAAGTACAAGCTGATCACTCGCTTTGAGGCCTGCTTGTCTTAGACCTTGTATCCAGTTGAATTGCTCGCTTGTCGGACCCCACAAAAATAGAAAACCATCTGAAGGGGCGTTGCGTTGCGTGACAAATGTGGCATGAATGATCGCTTCGCGCGATGAGGTGCTTTTAATCTTACTCACGGTTCTTGAATGAATAGCTTTTATATGAATATGAATGTGTGTGGTAGAAATTAGCTTTAGGCTGATCCAGAAAACTGAGCACCATGTAAAACTAATAACCGTGATGGCCGTTTCCTGTTAGGACGCCGGACCATCTGCCAAAAATCATATCTCAGATCTGGCAATGCAGTTGCGTGCTGCAATTCCCTGAGCTGCAAATGCCAAAAAATTACGTAGAAATGCAGTTCAGGGAAGTGGCGCCGAAGCGCCGGAATGGTATGCTGTTACTTGGATTCGACGAACTGAGCTGCGCGTTCAAGTCGAGCGCACGTCTCTTCTTTGCCAACAAACCAAACAACTTCGTAGATGCCAGGGCTCATGGCAATGCCGACGATGGCCGTTCGTGCGGGTTGAGCAACTTTGCCAATCTTGATGCCACGGGCTTCGGCAGCTTTAGCAAAGATGGCTTCGATTGCTGATTCGCTCCATTCCGTCAACCCTTCAATGCCTGCTTTGAGTTCACGAAGCAGGGCAGGCGTGTCTGCATTAAAGTGTTTCGCTGCACTCGCTTCATCGTAAGCCGTCGGCGCATTCCAGATGAAAAGACTGTCGTTTACAATTTCGTTCAGATTGTGCGCACGTTTGCGCATCATTTCTAACAGTTTGTAGAACCATTCGCCTTTTTCAACTTTAACACCGGCTTTCGCATAGCGGTCGATCGTGTGATCAGCAACTTCTTCAATCGAAACGCGGCGAAGTTGTTGTTCGTTGACCCATTTGAGCTTTTCTTCGTCAAATTCACCGTTCGCACGGTTAACATCGCAAATATCAAAGGCTTTAACGAGTTCTTCTGTCGAGAAAATCTCGTCGTCGCCGTGCGACCAGCCAAGACGTGCGATGTAATTGTTGAGACCTTCGGGAAGAAGACCGAGCGTCTCGCGATAATATTCGACGGAGGGACTACCTTTGCGTTTCGAAAGTCCATCAATACGCGGTGCATGTCCAAAACGAGGGGGCTCTTTGCCAAGGGCATGGTAAAGCGCAATCTGGCAGTGCGTGTTGTCAATATGATCCGCGCCACGGATGACGTGCGTAATCGCAAGTTCGAGATCGTCAACGACAACAGCAAACTGATACGTCGGCATGCCGTCTGAACGAACCATGATAAAGTCATCAAGGTCTTTGTAGTTCTTCGTGATCGTTCCCTGGATCATGTCTTCAAACGTCGATTCGCCTTCTTTCGGCATCTTGAAACGGACAACGTGCTCACCACAGTCCGGACCAAGATTCTTTTCACGGCATGTACCATCGTAGCACGCGTGATTCGCCGTCTCTTTCATTGCTTCTTTTTTGGCTTCGAGCTCTTCTCTCGTGCAGTTGCAGCGATAAGCTTTTCCTTCGGCGATCAGCTTTTCGGCGATCGCATGATAGACATCTAAACGCTCTGACTGACGAAGAACAGGACCGTCCCAGTTAAGACCCATCCATTTCAAACTATCGTAAATAACCTGAACCGCCGCTTCTGTGTGACGCGTTCTGTCGGTGTCTTCGATGCGAAGGATGAATTGACCGCCCATGTGGCGCGCATAAAGCCAGTTAAAAAGTGCCGTTCTGGCGTTGCCAAGATGCATAAAACCCGTAGGTGACGGGGCAAATCGAACTCTTACTGTCATATTTCCTCTAAATCGTCTGATGTTTAATTTGGCCGCTTTCGGTCCCGTGTGACTGCAGCCTGTAAAAAACGCGCGAGGCTATACGCCGTTTAACGAAAGTTTGCAACATCGGTGTTGTTGTTTTGATGGCGCGTCTTTTCGCGGCTTACGCCGCTCAATACGACGCGCCTCGACCGCTATTCGCTTTGCGAATACGCGGCCGTGCGCTGCCTATCTGACGATACGGCAGCTTCATTGATCTTCAAATAGCTCCGTATCTCAACAGGACTCTCAAGACACCCAATGCATCCCTATCCTCAAACGTTGCTAGCGCAGTACGCAGCCTGTGACATTGCCCTCGCTGTCGTACCGATATGTGGCTGGGATAAAGGTGGAGGGAAGATCGTATGACCACCAACGTTCGGGACGATCTTACACTGAATACATGTTATGCGGTCGGCGTATTGAGCGAGTGGAGACGCAAAACTTGCGTCTTTAACGAGCGAGAAGCCGACCGGCGTTGGCGTATGGCGTTAGCCATAGCCAGCGCAAACAAATACAATGTTTATTGTAACACATATAATTGTCTGATAGCCCAAATTCGCAACATAATATGATATTGTGTTGCTGTTTTTCGTTATGACACAGAGTGTAACTTTTAAAGTGTAACAGATTGATTGAGAAAAGATTCAATCAATCAATCTGTTATATAATTTAATACAGTTTTGTGCAAAAAATAATAAAGGACTGTACCAAGTTGTGAGCAGTCATCGAGACTTTTCACAACAAACAAGGATTAGCCAACCGAAACGGTGAGAATGACGAGGTCTTCCGCGGGGAGTTGGAGGCGTTTTGAAACTGCGGCGGGGTCATACATACCGCGCATGACGGAGCCCAAGCCAATAGCCGTTGCGTAGAGACAGGTGTTTGTGGCCATGATTGCAGCGTCGGTGTTTTCGTATTTTTCTTTGCCAGTCGGTACGGGGAATTTTTCGAACGATTTGGCGTTGCGGACGTAAACAAACTGGACGGAAGCTTGTTTCGCGAAATCCTGAATTGCCATTTCAGCTCTGAAATCGCCTTTTTCGATGACTTTGAGGGCGTGTTCTGCAGGAACGTAGAGCGAGCATTCGTCGGCTGTCACGACGTAAAGGTCAATTTCCTGGCAGTTGCAAGCGGTCGGGTTAGCGCAGAATTTGTGCTGATCTTCGGTGATGCCAGCCGAGAAGTAGCAAAGGTTAGAAATCGTTTGAAGATCGAGCGCGTGGCCATCATATTTTCGGATGGAACGGCGTTTGACAATCGCTTCGCTGACTTTAAGGCTGTCGGAGTAGGTCGGGGCGAGGAGTTTGATCATTTCGGACATGTTGAGGTTCCTTGTAAAAGTAAGGGGTTCAGAAACGCTTAGATCAAGCAGCTGGCTCTGCATGACGTATGGGGTATGTATGTCAGAGGCTGCCGAATGATGATCAGCGAAGTACGATGTATGTTGAATTTTAATAAATATCAACAAGAAGTTTGTAAAATATAAATTGATTCAAATTTGTACCAAGTCAACTTAAAACCAAGGACATTATTCATGGGGTAAATTTACATTGATGATATATAATTGTTTGTAAATATGGATTGCTATTATATAATATTGAAAAATATATGCTAATCCACAACATATTTTCATTAATTACATCAAAATGCGCTTGTTACAGAATTTTATACTTTTCTTCACTGCTGTTCTGTGATATATTTTCATTAATTACATCGAAATGCGCTTGTTACAGAATTTTATACTTTTCTTATTCTCATTTGGCTTGCGGACGGCCCTTTGGAATCCCCGCGCTTTTTTGTCGCGCAGGCGATTTAACAGTAATCTTAAGTCTATTTTATGCTTAAAATCGACTATATATTGATAGAATAAAGCTATTGTAGAGCTGTCTAAGTGTTTTACGATAATTTAGTGAAGCAGTAGTGTATTTTTACACTACATAATTCGATAGATAAGTTTAAAAGCTTGGCGAGTAGACGGAAAAGAGGCGTAAAGCATGACAGTACGAATTCATCGAGTGAAGCCACAGCGTATTGTCCGCAGGACAATAGCTGTGGCCGTCGGCGTATCGACGTGTCGATAGCCGACGCAAAGAGAATATAAAATAAGATGATTTGTATTGTACAAAAGTAAATTTTTTGATAAATAAGAATTTAGAAAAAAGCAGTAAAAAACTGCACTGAGATAAAATATCATGAAAATAGATAAAGTCAAATTTAGGATCTTTTGGAGAAAATATGAAAAATAGCAAAAAAATCGTTTTGGCAATTACGCTAAGTGTTGTCGTTAGCTGTTTTACAATAAGTGGAGAAGCTCAAGCACAGTCATTCATCTGGCCAGTGCCTGGATGTTCGAACATCACGAGTCCGTATGGTCCGCGTGGAACGAGTGGTTATGTACATTCGGGAACTGATATTTCATGTGGACGTAATGAGCCGATTTTAGCAGCTGCATCAGGAACGATTGTAAAAATTACAAAATCAAGTGGCCAATGTACTTATAATCCGAATGCCGGAACCTGTCCTACATGTGATAATTCTAGCGGAAATTCGGTAACGATTGATCACGGAAATGGATATAAGACAGCTTATTTGCATCTCAAACAATTTGCGGATGGAATTTATAATGGCGCAACAGTAAGTTGTGGCCAGCAGCTGGGGATCATGGGAACGACAGGTTGTTCAACGGGAACGCATTTGCATTTTATGTTTTATGTAAATGGTTCGCATACCAATGCTATGAACTATGTTTCATTTAGTAATAATACATGTGCATGTGTACCCAGTCCCGAAGTTTGCGATGGTCGTGACAACGACTGCGATGGAGAAATTGACGAAGGTTTTGTCTGTGAGCCCGATGCAGAAGTAATGTATCAATCACAAATCTATGATCCACAAAATACGGATATTAATGGTGATGGATTAGCGGATTTGTGCGCTCGTGGTGCTGCCGGGGTATATTGTGAATTTTCATCCAAAGATAATATAAAGAATGCTTCAGTCGTTTTGGGATTAAGCAATGAACAAGGCTGGGCTGATGTTTCAAATTATGCAACAATACATTTTGCCGACATTAATGGAGACGGCAAGGCTGATCTTTGTGCGCGCTCGGATGCGGGCATTCAATGCTGGCTTTCGAACGGAAATGGCTTCGGGGCAAGTGTTTCTGGCCCATCTATGAGTGATACGGATGGTTATAATAATGTAAAATATTATTCAACCATTCGATTTGCAGACATCAACGGCGACGGTAAAGACGACGTGTGTGCTCGCTTTAAAGATGGCTTTAAATGCTATCGTTCAAATGGAAATGGATTCGATGGTACGCCAATACACACGAACGAAATGTCAGATTCTCAAGGTTGGGGCGAAGAAAAGTACTATTCAACGATTCGCATGGGTGATGTTAATGGCGATGGTAAGGCCGATGTATGCGCGCGCGGTATCGTCGGTATGCGTTGCTGGATTTCAACCGGAACTAGCTTTAATACATCTTTCACAGCAACATCGTGGAGTAATAGTAATGGTTGGGAAAATAAAATATATTATACAACCATTCGCATGCCAGATATCAATGGCGATGGCAAAAATGATATTTGTGCTCGCGATTCTCAAGGCGTTGTGTGCCATTTGTCAAATGGTTCGTCGTTCGGTGATGCGATTCGTGGACCTGGTTGGTCAGATAACTGGGGCTGGAACGATTATGATAATTATTCTACGCTTCAGTTCGGTGATATTAATGGCGATGGTAAAGATGACGTTTGTGCCCGCGCGAATGCAAATGTCTCTTGTCTCTTGTCGACGGGAAGCGGATTTGGTCAGGAATATAGCATATCGGCGTTTTCTGATGCGAACGGTTGGAATAAACCGGCTCAATTTAGAACAATTCGTATAGGCGATATTAACGGTGACGGGCGTATGGATATATGCGGTCGCGCTTCTGATGGCGTTAAATGTTTCAAGTTTAATGGTAGTGGATTTGATCAGATCGATGGCCCTGATTGGACAGATGCTTGGGGATGGAGTGCACCACAGTATTACTCAACTTTCCGATTTGGTGGACCCTTTGGAAATCCGTGTTCAAAGCGAGCTGAAGTTTGTGATGGCGTAGATAACAATTGTAATGGTCAGATCGATGAGGGTGACGTTTGTAAGCCGCAGTGCGTGCCAACTACAGAAGTCTGTGACGGCATTGATAACGACTGCGATGGCGAAATTGATGAAGGTGATGTTTGCAAACCGCAATGCGTGCCAACCACAGAAGTTTGCGATGGTCAGGATAATGATTGCGATGGTTTGATTGATGAAGACGACGTCTGCAAACCGCAATGCGAACCTTCTGACGAAATCTGTGATGGTCTCGACAATGATTGCGATGGCGAAATCGACGAAGACGACGTTTGTAAACCGCAATGTGTGCCAACCGAAGAGATCTGCGATGCTCAGGATAACGACTGCGATGGTGAAGTCGACGAAGATAATGTCTGCTGCATTCCTGAACCTGAAGTCTGCGATATGTTTGATAATGACTGCGACGGAGAAATTGACGAAGACAATGTCTGCGACACGTGCATTCCTGAGCCTGAAGTTTGTGATGGACGCGACAATGACTGTAATGGTGTCATTGATGACGGTGATGTTTGTGTTTCTGACTTTGGCTACGAAGGCCAGATTTACTACAGAGGCTCGATTATTGAAGAAGATTGCGCTTGTAAGACGCACAGATCTTCTCGCGGTCCCGCACCGCTCTCATTGTTGGCTGCACTCGCGGCCGTTGCTGCTGGGTATGTCCTTAGACGTCGCAAAGAATAATAACTTTTGGGTAGTTTGATTACAATTATAAAAGGCGCCTTGATTAGGCGCCTTTTATAATTGTTTATTGTGAGATTTGATCGAGGTATAATGATAATATTATTTATTTGGCAAATATAGCTGACTGATCGCAGTTTTGTTTGTGTGATAGAAAACTGTTATAATAATTCCACAGAGCCTTATTTTAACCAAGTCATGTCATGATAGCATTAAAAGATATTGCAGAAGTGTCCCGCTGCTTGCCTTCGGCTTCGCGACGCAGGCGATTTAACAGTAATCTTAAGTCTTTTTCATGCTTAGAAACGACTATATATTGATAAAACAAAGCTACTGTAGAGTTATCAGAGTATTCTATGAAATCTTCGTGGGACATCAGTGATTTGAGATGGATTGTTGACGCCACATCACAAGTGATTGTAGTGAGTTAAACAGGGGCGACTGATTCAACACTGTTGATAATTAAAGTTATTAATTTATTTTGCTAGAGGGTAAATCGATGGGGAGGTATATCGCATTTGTATTTCTTTGTATAATTTTTATCTTAGATTTAAGAGTGAATAGCGTTATAAGATAAGGATAGAGTATGGCAGGGCCATTTAAGTTGATTATACTTAAGAATGATAATTTAGAGTTGTTGTAGTTTAAAAGTTATACTATAATTAAATGGATGCTATGAGTAGGGGGAATTATTCTTTTTTGTGTTGACAAGCAGTGAATATGACTATCAATGTATTTAGAATTGCGCCGTAGGCAGAGAGGGGAGCGGTGTATTTTGAATTTTGTCGGATGACAAAATTCAAAATAGACGCGTGGGGGGAGGCTTCCCCCCCTATCAAACCAAATTGATCGCAGAATAGGATGAAGGTCGAGGGCAAGCACTCAAAAAAATACCTGAAAATTTTTTAAAAAAACTATTCAAATGTACAGGTGTGTGTTAAAAGAAAAGAGATACAGCTTTGCTGTAATGGTAGGTTAACGGCAACGAAAGGTCGCACAAAAGGTGGACGGGAGAGAACGCACGAGGCGTCGTCAGTGTGTAGCAAGGGGAGGTGAGAATACCCCAGAGAGGAGATAATGCTTCGACCGAATAAAAAGAGCATTCTAATGAAGTATGAATCGGTGGATGCACTTGCAGAAAAGAGTCAATTAGACTAGACTCTTTCGGCCTTTTTTGTGTGCTTTGTCAAAGGAAGTGTCACACTATGGATTTGTTCAGTCAGTTGCCTGAAAGCGAAACGATAACCCCCGATGAAGCGCGAAACAGCACGCTCGTAAAGCGTCTTCGCGTATTACTTCATGCATTTCCGCTATTTCAGCTCAGTCAGGCGGATAACCGTCGAGATGAGTCATTGCGTCATTATGACACGCTCGTCATTGCGCTCAAAATTCTTGATGTGATAGCTGAGCGCATGGGTATGGAAATCGAAGCAGATCGAGAATACATCGACTACACGTTAGAGCCCTTGCTTGAGGGGATGGATGTTCAGGCGGGATTACTGCCCAACAAAGGGCGTCATACGCTTATAGTCGATCGCATATTAGCATTTTTGCGCAACGATGCGGAATCGCGTCGTCCATTCAGACAAACGTATCATGATGTTCAGGCAGATGGATCGATTGTAGAGCGGCAGCTTGAGTTTCGTTTGATCCGCGATGAGTTCAATCTTGGAGCGCAAGGCGGAGAAACGATCATGAAGTTAACGGATGAGGCCGTTAACCTTTATTTTAATGCACTTGGACTTGATCTGGA
Organism: Myxococcota bacterium; assembly: GCA_045599585.1. Lineage (GTDB taxonomy): Bacteria > Myxococcota_A > Bradymonadia > UBA4248 > UBA4248 > RGIG464. The sequence goes on along the minus strand of JAZRWH010000183.1, from coordinate 27,271 downwards.
AGACAGCCAGGCAGCAATGGAGGCCATCGTTCACTCCCAGTTGATGCGTGGAAAATTCGATGAAGCACGCGATAATGCTCATTATGCGTTACGTCAATCTCGGTTGTATCGTGATAAATTAGCTCGAATGCTTAGGGATACGCAGCGTGACATTTCGCGTGTTGACTGGAATGAAGCGGCGCCTCGTCTCATCAGTGATGCGATGAAGCATTTGGAAACGCGCCTAGATGTGGAGAGTAACATTATTCAAGTAACGCAGGCACGTCTGGATGCGCTCACGCCTGGGACGCGTGAAAGTGCAGCGGTAGCACGCGTTGCTGGATATATTCAGCAGTGTGTGGATACGCATACGCGACTTCAGCGCGACCTAATTATGGCGCGCACGACCTTTCTTGATAGTCAGGCGCAGCAGGCGTTTGTTCCTGCGCTCATTTCGAATAAACCAAATCTCATGCGAGAGGTCGTCGAACCACTTTTGTGTATGAATGTTCGCGACGCGCAGCAAGTTATTGATCGAACGATGCCGTATCTCATTACGCCGCAGCCGCCTTCAATGTTGTCGCTGAATAATCTATTTTTTGGTCTGCTGAGGCCGAAACGTGCACAGCGCAAAGATTGGATCGACATTGATGACATTGAGCCTGATCGTCTTGACAGTGATCTTGAGCGCTATAGTTCGTATGATCGTGAAATTGCAGAGTCTTTTCTACAGAGTCTTCAGCGTTCTGAAACGCTTAGTAGTCTTTTGGGGAGAGCGCGCAAGCAGCATTTTTCTGCACCTCAATGTGAAGTCATCGTTCTGCTCGTGATGCAGCACTTTGATTTAAACAGCACAGAAACGCCGATCGTCCGTGTTGAGAAGACAGGTGGTATTCTAGAAGACGCAATATTTTACGGCGATGAGGTTATGATTTCGCCCTATATTCGCCCTGAAACGCAGAAAAAGCTCTTTTAGTCTTGAAATATTGGTTCATAAATTTTCGGAATCAAAACAATGCAAACAACAACCGTAGGAATACGGTTTACGACTGGATAATATAAATTATGGCAATTGAATCGACGGATATATTTATGGGGGCGCGCCTGATACAATGGGGGCTTCAACCTAAAGTGCGTCCTGTACAGCAGCAGGAGTATCGCGAGCTTATCCGGGAGTATATGAATCGAAGTGAGTTTCAGATGATCGTGCGTGAAATGGCTGATGGTCTGGGACTATACGTGCTCAATGTGACGGAGCACGGTATCGTGTTGAGCCCGCGTGAAGAAAGTGTGTTCCGTATGAAAACATCAGAGTTTCGTCCATCTAGTTCGACGAGTGATGCGAGACTTCTGGATGGTCTTGTGGAAGTGACGATTGCGGCGACGGTATTTCCTCGAGAACGCGATCTTGATGATGATGTGAATCGCCCACGTCCGCCTGTGACTGTTGATGAGGTGGAAGAACAATTACGATCGCTCTGTGATAAATTGGCAGAACGCTTCAAAGATATAGACCCTGCTGCCGATGATATGGAAACGGGGTTGTACGATGCTTGGCGTGTTTATGCCAATACGATGGCGATTCGCGAAACGAAAGATAATCGACAATCTTCTAGGACGACACGCCGCATTATTGAGTTCAATCTTTCACGACTCAAAGACTTCGGCTGCTTTACTGAAACACGTTACAATGGTAAGCCCGCTTGGCAGCCAACACGACGTTATAACGTTCTCGTTCAGGAACTTGCAGCCTTCCGACTTTTTACTGAAGTGACGGATGTTCTTAACCGAGATAAACAACCTGTTGAAGCGGTTTCAGAAGAAGCAATTCTTCCTGAAAACTTTGATGAGGCGGCGTTTAATGGCGAAACTTGGGCCGATCAGGAACCGTCTGAAGCCTTGGATGATTCATTGTCCTTTAGCGATGGTGATGATGCATTTGATGAGTTGAGTGAGTCGCAGGAAAGGAATGACGAGGACGATTTAGAAGATTAGTCGTGGCGTCACGACAGTAGGCTTACCAGAAATATCATCTTGAAGCTTTGAAGAGATCCTTTCGATGTAAAGCGTTAGATGAAGATGGCATTGAGGATTGGGAGCTGAGGATTCGCCATACTTTTGCTTTTCGATTTTTGTCCTTTGTTTCTGCGTTACGATGATTTAATGCACCACGTCGTTCTCAGTTTGAATAGATATAAAATATCATAAATAAGGATTTGTACACAAAATGCCTAAATTAGCACGCTTAAGATTTGTCTCGATTGGACACTCGAACGCTCGAATGCAGGATTTAACGCTTAATTTCTGTGATTCAGCAGGATCTCCGTCAGACTCTACGATCTGGCTTCGAAACGGCGGCGGTAAGTCATCCATTTTGAGCTTGTTCTTTGCAATGTTGCGTCCCAATAGGCGTGACTTCTTGGGGACGCGTGCTGATGGTGGCGAAAGACGTCTGGAACAGTATATTTTAAGAACTGATAGAAGTGTTGTTGCTGCCGAATGGGTGCTCGACAATCCGTCTTCGCTCGGTCTGGAAGAATCTGAACCGATTCGCTTTTTGACGGGCGTTTTTTATGAGTATTCTGTAACCAAGGCAGACACGCTTAATCGACTCTTCTTCTGTGCAAGGCAGGATCAGGATGTTGAAGAAACACTTTTGCCGACAATTCCGATCGACATGCTAAATGCAACGGGGGCGCGCGTTCGTAGAACGCTTACATCGTTTAAGCAGAAATGGCATGAACTTGCCGAGGCTCATCCTAATCTCCGCATGGAATCGACGGATAACCAATCCACATGGAACGAACTTCTTCAGCGCGAAGGCATTGATCCTGGGTTATTTGGTTATCAGTTGACCATGAATATGCGTGAAGGTGGAGCGGATGAGCTTTTCCGTTTTAAGACGGCTGAAGACTTCGTTGACTTCCTACTTCAATTATCTGTCGAATCTAACAAAGCAGATGAGATTACGGCAAATTTAGATACATTCCGTGGACAACTTCGTCGTCGAAAACACGAGTTTATGCCGGATCTTGACCTGTCTACCGGGTTAATTGAGCGCCTTACGCCGCTCGTCGAACTACATGAAAAGCGCGTCAAAACTCAGGAAGAAGCAAAAAAACTTGGTCGACTTTCGATTCAACTCGGTAAATCTATCGAACAAGGAGATCACGCCTTTGGCGTAGAACTTTCTCGGATAGAAACGACGCGTGCAAGTGCAGTTAGCGAAAAAACTCACCTTGATGATCGGGTTCATACGCTTCGCGGGTACGCTTCAGCGATGTCGTATCTGATGGGAGAGCAGGATGTTAAAAAGCATAAGCGTTTCGTTGAGCAGATCAAGCTCGATATGAACAATGCTGAACATCAAGTAGATTTGTGGAATGCCGCGTATCCATACAGAGAGTTCGTTTTGCGACAGCAGGATGTTGAAGCGCTAAAACTTCAACTTTCTGGTACGCAGGATCGAAAAGCGCCTCTCATGGAAAAATTGGAAGCGGTTGCATCCGATCTTGTTGCGGCACTCAAACACCAATCCAAACGCTTGCGTGATCGCCAACAGTCTGTACGAGAACAGTTTGAAGATAAAGATGCTGAAAGTCGTTTGATTGATCAAGAGGCTGCAAAGTGTATCAATGCCGCTACGGCTTTTGAAGCAGAAGCCAGAACGTATCGCCTAAACTTGGATAAGCGTGACAGTCAGTATGGAAAGCTGATCAATCTTAAAGTTATTCAGCCTAATGAGACGCCTGAAGAGGCTTACGATCGTTTGATCGCTGCAAAGAAAAATCTTGAGACGAAGTTACGTTCAAGTGAAAATAGGCGCAGTGGTGATGGTGACATGATCGATGAGCTTGATCGACAGAAGTCAGACCTTCAAGCCGCAGCTGCGACGCATGCTGCAGAACTTCGTTCTGCAAAAGCTGAATACGAAAAAGCTGTAAAAGAACGCGAAAAATTTGAAAATGATTCTGCTTTTATGCAGTGTCTTGAGGTGGAATCAGTTTCTGTCGAAGAATTGGCGGATGACACCTCTACGATGCTCACGCGTCGTGCAGCCGAAGTTGGGGAGCAGTGTGCTCGCTTGCGTACCGAAATCGCTGCACTCGAACGTGCGCGCGTGCACCTGCAGGATCGAGGACTCATGCCACCTTCCGTCGAAGTTGAAGCTTTATTGAGTTTCTTGTCTGAAAAAACAAATGCTGTTAGTGGATGGTCCTACATCAATGAGCAGATTCCAGGCGATGCTTCTCTCAAACGACAATTGATCCGTGAATTTCCGGCTGTGGCACAGGGTATCATTGTTCCCGCAGAAGAACTCGATCGCGTAAAACAGCTCTTAACGAAGAATCAGGATAAGGTTCCTCCGCTGCCGATCGTGATCGCTGCGCCTTCTGTGTTTGATACGAATGAACCCGAAAATCGTAGCATCTTTGTTACGGGACCGAAAAATGACGCGTGGTTTGACAAAACTTCTGCAGCAGCAGAACTCGCTAGTCTTGAGCTTAAACTGACTCAAATCCGTGAAGATGTCCGCAAGTTCCAATCAATGCAGGACAATTTCACAAAATCAGCATTGAAATTTTCGCAGTTCCGCTCTCTTTATCCAAGAGGCTTTTTCCAGTCAAAACGTGCCCTGATTACAAAACTCACATCTGTATATGAGGACGAACAGGCACGCTTGCAGGATGTCGTAGATGATCTTCGCAGATATAATGAAAATCGTCGAAGCGCTGTCTCTGTCGAAGATCAGATTAAGGCGGATATTCAAAATATCGACGTGATGCTCACGCGACTGCAGTCTTTTACTGAAGAAGATCAGAGCAACATTGAAACTTGGCAGAATTCAATGGATGATGCCATGCTCAAAGCGCAGAACGAGCGCGATAAAGCAGAAACGCTTCGTGCTCAGGCCGAGGAGATTAGAGAAGAGGCTCGACGCATCAGTAAACAGGCTGAGCCCTATGCAGAAGAAGCGCGTATCCTTGAAAATGAGTGCAACACAATTCGTTATGTTAAAAAACAACCCGAACCAAAAGCCGGGTCGCTTGATGAACTCAGAAGCCGTTACGCAACCTTGATTGAACAGGTCGAACACGAACTTGGTAATCAAGAACTCGTTCGCAGACTTAAGGATGCCGAGGAACAAGTAAAGAAAAGAAAAGTCGAGCTTGATCGCTGCATGAAAAAAGGCGTTACGCTCGATGAGGTAAAAACGGCCGTCGAAGCGCTTTCAAACCCGAACGATATTGACTTGAATAAAGAACGTGCAGAAGAACTCGTTCGCGTGTTTAGAGCTCGTCTGTCGGATGCGAATATGAAGCTTGGCGAGATCGAGACGACCTTTAAGATCAAGCAACAAGCATGGTTAGGTTTTGGTAAACCGACGCTTCCTGCAGAACTTGAGCAAAATATTAGTGCTGAAAGTATTCAGAATTTAGAGGATGAAGTTCGTCAGACCATTGAACGAATCAATACGCTTGAGCGTCAGATGGTTGAGCTGGATCGTAAAAATTCTGACGTCCTGCACCAACGCGAGGCTCTCAAAAAAGATGCGCAACGCCTTCGTGACGTTCATAAGAATTTCGCAGACTTTTTCTCTGCGCTTAAAACGGATGAGACGCTCGAATTTACGCCTATTGAAGTCACAGAAATCAGCTCAGTTATTGACAATTTAAGCGAACGCCTTAATACGTATAAAGATGTTCATGCATCGCTTGATACAACACGACGTACACTCGTCTCTGCTGTTCGTAAATGGGTCGAAAATGTTGCGTTTGCGGAACTTCAAAGCCGGATTGTTTCGCAATTTAAATCGCTTGATGCTGAAGCGATCGAGGAATCTGCGTCTGAATACCGTGATCAACTTTCACTTCGCGTGACACAACTTCAAGAAACGCTTTCCGATATCGATGAACATCGTATCATACTCGCTAAACTTCTTTTGAATGCGGCAAATGATGGGCTCCGCCTCCTTAAGCTCGCAGATACTGCCAGTGTCGTTCCCGATGAAATACCTGGGATCGGGGGCGAACGCTTTTTGCGCATAACTTCTAAAGAACCCTCGTCCCAAAAAGAAAAACTCGACCTGATTCAGGAACTTGTGGATACCATCGTTGATGAACAAACGCTTCCAACTGGAATCAAGCTGATCCAACGCGCAGTTCGTCAGATCGCAGCGCCCTTTACAATTCGCGTTCTCAATCCTGCCACGAGTGCAGCTCAGCACTATATCGAAATCAATCAGACAGCTCGCTTCTCTGGTGGTGAGCAAATGACTTGCGCAATTCTTTTATATTGTACGCTCGCTAACGTACGTGCTCGCACGCGCGGTCTGAATCGTCAGCCAACCAGCGTCTTGCTTCTCGATAATCCCGTTGGCCGTGCCAGCCGCGTTTCGTTCATTACGATGCAGCGCCAGTTCGCTTCTGCAATGGGGATTCAGCTCGTTTACACGACAGGTCTCCATGACCTTGACGCACTTGGCGTTATTCCAAACGTCATTCGACTCCGAAATGAACTCATTGATCGCGTTCACAATCATCACCTCGTCGAAAATGAGTCTGAAGCATTGTCGAAGATCGATGCCATGCACGTCGCTCGAACTGAAGAGCGCGCAGTTAGACTCAATGATATTTCGCTCGATGATATCGAAAAGAATACGTCGGAGTTTGAAGATTAAGTGTCTTTATGACTTGCTTGGAGCGGCCGCTATTTCACGCCTTTAGCGTGAAATACGCGTCGCGCAAGCCGGCTTTGCTACGCAATACGCCGGCTTTTTTTATTTGAGTATATGTAAAAATGAGTTCTACAATTTCTACCATAGATACCGATGCAGTTCATTTTTCTCAAAAAAATGAATATTCAGATGATCGTGCCTTAATTACATTAAAAAGTAATTTAGAAACACCGGCAATCTTGGCAGATCGTTACACATTTATTAAGCAACTCGGACGTGGCTCTCAAGGTAATGTATATCTTGCAAAAAGACACTCGGATGGCAAACTTGCTGCTGTAAAAAAACTTCGCATTAGCTCGGTAAAAACTTGGAAAGAGTATGATCTTTTTCATCGTGAAGCTCAGACGTTAGCTTCGATTCATGAAGATTGTGTTGCTGAGTTTTATGAAGCCGTTGAGACACTCGATGAAAAAGACCCTGCGGCTTATATTATTCAAGAATATATAGAAGGTCGATCTCTCAGTGTAATGTTGGCCCAAGGATACCGTTTTACTGTGCGTAAGATTTTCGAAATGGCGTATAATCTTACGGATTTACTTCAACGGTTACACGAACATAATCCTCCTATTATTCATAGAGATATAAAGCCCTCTAATATTATTATGAAACCGACACAGGGCGACACTTTTTTGCCGTATCTCATTGACTTCGGAGCTGTATCCAATCCACAAGTTCAAGCTGGTGGATCAACCGTTGCCGGAACGTATGGCTATATGCCGCCTGAACAACTCGTGGGTAAACCATGCGCTGCCAGCGATTTTTATGCATTGGCTGCAATGATCGTTCATCTGCTCAGTGGCGTTTCTCCGGCAGATATGCGTATTGCCGATTTTAGACTTGTTATCGATCCGCACCTCGAAAATATTCCACGGCCTGTCGTGTCTGTCCTGCACCGCATTCTCGAACCTAGAGTTGAGGAACGACTTTCCGATCCCGAAGTCCTTAAATCGATTTTTGCTGAATTTGCAAATGACTGCTATGCTGGTCAAGATCAGTTCCTTCAGGATAATGGTGAAATCATTGATGATTTGCCGAACGTCCAATGCTTATCCTCTTCTGGAAATATGGATATTTGGATGGCTTTGGCAGAACGAATACCGAGACGCATTCCAGTTTCCATTATAGATAGAATATTCGATTTACAATCTGTTAAGACGCAGCTTGCTGAATATCATAAGGCGCAAGACTCTTTTTCGGTTTTGGTGATTAGTTGTATACTCTTGTTTGTTTTGGGATTTGTCGGTTTATCGCAAGTATCGTTGATGGGAAGGGGGCTAGGTATAGGGTGTTGGGCATTGCTTGGGTTTTGTATATGGTGGGGCAAAGTTCATTTTTCTTCAAAGACTAAACACACAACCACAAAAGAATCGTCATTTCAAACGGTCAAACAACGGATTATAGCCTATAATCATCAAGAAGTAAGAGCGTTAGACGAAGCGCAAAGAATTTATCAAATGATGGCGTGTTCTCTGCACGATGAATCGATCAATGAAGTGATGCGTCTGCTTATGTTTGGTCGAAAAACCATTGCAACGATTGTGAGCTTTGAATATGTGCCTTTTGATGAATTGGCATATATCAAATCGAACAATGAATTAAATCATAATAGTTTAAAATATGGTGATTTAATTAGTATAGGGAAAGCAGTATTTTTATTAAGATACAGGTTTAATCCACCGGATGATTCATTGGATGAAGATTTAGTGCATGAGATTGTATTACATAGTGATGATGGTGAAAATTTAGAACCAGGTTCGCCGTTGCCAATCTTATATTATGTAAAGGATAATAATAAGATTGTAAGCAGTATGCCGTATCCGTTGCCGCTGGTAATGGTTGAAGAGGCGCCTACGTTTTTTTGTGTTAAAGTGAATGAACAAAAATGACCATAAATACAATGAATAAAAACGAGAGTATATCAACGATAGAAACGCCTGATGCGCTAAAAGTAGACTACCGTTTTATAAGATTGTTGGGGGAAGGAGCAAACGGCAGAACCTGGCTGGCTCGTGACCGAAAAAATGCGCGAGATGTAGCCATCAAAGCGTTGAAATTGACGGATGATATTAAATCTCTGGAACTTTTTGAGCGAGAAGGCGAAGTACTCAAATCGGTAGAAATTAGGGGGGTTCCAAAGTTTTATGACAGTATTGCCCGAACATCTGAAAATGATACAAGTTATATTATACAAGAATATGTAGATCAATTATCTCTTCAAACGATGATCTCAGAGGGGGTTGTTTTTGAAGAATCAGAAGTTTATGATATTTTATATAAAGTTGCTTTGATTTTATACTCATTTCAAACGCAATATCATCCTCCAATCATTCATCGCGATATTAAACCTGCAAATATCTTGTATCGTAAAAAAACTGATAATGTAGATTCTGCTGTATGGCTCATCGATTTTGGTGCGGTTGCAAATCCACAAAAACAATCAGGTGGTTCTACCATTGCGGGTACATTTGGCTACATGGCGCCTGAACAGCTTCAGGGCGAAGTCTCAATAAAATCTGATTATTATGCGTTAGGTGCGACGGCGCTTCATTTGTTAACAGGGGTGTGCCCATATGATATTGAAACGAAGTTGTTTCAGCTGGACTTTCATCCTGTGATAGAAGAAAAGGCCCCTAAAACAAGCTTGGCCATGATTTCACTTTTAGATTCGCTACTCGCTGCACAGCTGGAAAATCGTCCTACGAGTGCACTTGATCTTATTGAGATGATCAATAAAGCGCGTAGAGGAGGTGTTTGTGGAGACAGCCGTCCCGTATCACAACTGGGCATTTCTTTAGAAGAAGAGCTTGCTCGATCTAAAAGCAATGATTTGATCAACGTTGATGGAAAAATTCGAGGTGTTCGCGTCATCACAGATGACTTATACTCTCGTTCTCGTGTTGGATTTGAACTAACCTACAATGTACGTGGTGTATTATATTGCAGTATAGCATTTTTTAGGAATCACCTATTTAAGATCTTTTGTATAGATGATGCACCTGTGTTAGTAAATCCGAATTGTATAAACAAAGTTTGTGTTTCTTATCTGGAAAGCGATCCATCAAAGAATAGAATAAGTTGTAATCAAAAAGTTTGGATAGATTTAAAATTGTATAACCAGTATGTCTGTAGTATACATAGTGGTATAATACCTAATGACTTGTCGTCATTGATTGATTTCTTGAAAAGAATAGAGCTTATTGTAGAACTTAATCGTAGCAAAATATTGGATGAAGTAGGGGAATATAATAATGTAAGAATTTCGTTTAGGAATGCTTTAGAGAAGCGTATGTCATCAATTATATGTAAGTTCGATTCTATAATAAGCCAAATCAAAACATTTGGGGAACTGAATGTTTTGACTGGATATGATCGTTGGTCAGTAGAACTGTTTACAGCAGTGGAGGCTTTAGACAGCAGAATTTCAAATATTAATAATTATGATTCATACGCTGGTTTGTTAAGCACTATAGAGGGTGATTTAAACGACGATTGTGATGATATTGAGCAGTTTTTAGGCAAGATCAGTACAATATAAGTTCATCAAAGATCCATAGAACGCTGTGTTGATGCAATATGACTTAGGGTGCTTTGATTCGTTGCATATTGCATCGAGATTTGACTATGAACAAAGAACCATAGCCGAATGCGTGTTGAACAATATATAAAATGCTATAGAACGGCGTATAAAACCGTTTAGACGGTTTTATAGCCGTTCTGCGTGCTGCGTATCGGCTTTGCCGATAGCAGCCGCACCGATGCAAACTTGAGTTTATGTGCCTGAATGTGTTAAAAAACAAGTTTGCAAAACGCGATTGGGAATGAAATTTCCAGCAGAAAGCGTTTTGGCTCGTGTGGTAAGGAAACGCACATAAAGGTGGTTCATATGGCAGACAGTTACAATCAGCAGGAACGAATTAAGGAAACAGAGCGAATCGAGCGTGTAAGGCAAGCCGTTATTCGGCGCCAAGGCAATGTTACTGTCGGTGATATCATAACTGAAACTGGTTTTGCTCCGGATGTTGCCGAACAATCGCTACGCTCCCTCATTTCGACACACGAAGGAACGATGCGCGTCAGTGATAAGGGCGAAATCATGTATGCTTTTACCCCGAACTGTATTGCTCGTGATTTTAGATCATGGTGGGAACGTTCGAAAGATACGATCTATAAGGGGTTTAAGTCATTTATGAAAATCATGATCATGCTCATCATGGTCGTGTATTTTATTATATATGTGGTGATCCTGCTTGCATTGCTCTTTAGTGATCGTAATAATAATAATCGAAGCAGTCACGTTGATTTTGGTTGGATGATCTATGTTTTTTGGGGACGCGACACGGGAAGTTCTCGTCGTAATTTTACTGAGAAGCAAAAAAAGACGGAACCACTCTATACGCGCACCTATAAATTTATATTTGGACCGGAAGAGAAAAAAGAAGATCCAATGCAACTTCAGAAGGATTTCGCGCAGCTCGTACGATCAAAAGATGGCGTCATTACCGCTGAAGACTGGATGGTTGCATCGGGACATATGTTGCCGCAGTGTGAAAGTGAAATCGCGCGTTATACAGCAATTTATGATGGTGAAGCACAGATCTGCGATGATGGTACGCTCGTTTATGTATTCAAGGATATTATGAAATCCATGGATAAAAAAGTTCGTACTAAAGCACCGAAACCGGCTTGGGAACGATTGGAAGAAAAGCGCCCCCTGACGGGAAATTCATCCAATGTTGCGGTCATTTTGATGAATGTGTTCAATCTCGTCATGGCTTTGCTCTTTGTTTTTGCAGGTGCATCCATTATGGCGACCATTAATGGTGGGGATGGCGGTGCAACCGCCCAGCAAATTGCCGAAGCTCAAGCACTTGCAGAATCAGGCGTTTTTACTTGGTTGGGTACGATACCGCTCCTGTTCAGTTTGTTTGTCTTTGCTGGACCACTTGTACGTTTACCCAAAAATATAAAAGAAAATGCGCGTCGTAGAAAGGATAATATTCGAAAGGTTGTGCTTGAAAACGTAGATAATGCGAGAACCGGCGCGACGGTAATGGGTGCTGCTGCGCTTAAAAATGTCAATCATGGGTTGCGCAAAACAAACTTTGATCAGACAAATGTTGAGGAGATTAACCAAGTTTTAGATACCGTTGCTGTGGATATGAACGCAGAAGTTGCAGAAAGCGGTGGTTATCGATTTGACGATTTAAAGCGTCATACAGAGAAGGCTTTTGAGGTGAGAGAGGCGCTTAGACTTGGCAATCAGGATCTTGGTCGCGTTATATTCTCAACGGACAACGAGGACGAAGAGGCAAATCGCAATGCGTATGATGATGAGATAGCTTGCTTTGACCGCGAGTTGAATTATTCGCCTGCACAATCGACGATGCAATCGATGATGTCGCAGTCTCGCGGAGAGTACGATACAGATTACCGTGCTAAAAGACAGGAAAAGGCGTCTCAATCACAGTCTTTGCGACATGAATAGCGTCGAGCAAAATCGTTCGATTGACGGTTGGGTTGATTGTGATGCCAACTTGTGTTGGGGCATTCGTGTTGTTGGTCATTCAAGGGTTGTACTTCAGTTGATTTTCACAGAAGTACAACTTATAATGGTTTATATAATAAACAAATTTAGTATGCGGCATCTTCGGTTGCCGCTTTTCTTTTATCCATTATTGGAAAGACTCCGTCAGTTCTGCTAAATGTAGAATTTGTACGGTTTCTGTTGTGGTTTGATGCAAATAAAGCAGTTATTATAATGCATCTTATATACACCATAAAGGCGGCTTTTGTCGAAATTATTAAATGAAGCTTTTACTGCAGTTTTCAATCATATTGTTTATTTCGTGTCTTGGAGAAGGACTGGCATGGATTGTTCCGTTGCCGATACCAGCCGCTGTTTACGGCATGATTTTGATGTTTTTGGCGCTTTGTCTAAAGATTGTAAAGCTTGAACATGTCGATATCGCGGGCAAGTTTTTAAACGAAACAATGGTCGTTATGTTTACGCCCCCAGCTGTAGGCTTGATTGCAAAATGGGATGTTTTGAAAGATATCTGGCCTCAAGTATTATTTATTACTGTGATTACAACGGTTATTGTTATGGTTGTGACGGGATATACTGCTCAGCTGGTGTTAAAACGTAATAAAAGTAATGAGGCATTGACTCCAAAAGATGTCATGAACGACAAAGTCGTTGAGTAAATATAGATATTATATATATGGATTGCGTATGTTTCAAAATTATGTTCAAAATTCAGCTTATTTTGGATTATTCCTAACGATTTTTTCATTTCAGCTCGGATTAATGCTTCACAGAAAGTTTAAGCTGGCGATATTTAATCCACCACTTATATCGATTGGTTCTGTGATCATTTTTTTGCTTGTGTTTGACATCGATTATGAGACGTACAACGCGAGCGCATCGCATCTGAGTTATTTGTTAACGCCTGCTACGGTATGTTTAGCTATTCCACTATATAAGCAAGTGCATCTGTTGAAGGCGCATTACGGAGCGATCCTCATCGCGATTACGAGTGGGGTATTAGCGAGTGGCCTGAGTGTTTGGTTACTTTGTTGGGGGTTAGGGTTAGATCATCAGATGTACGCAACGCTTTTGCCGAAATCGATCACGACAGCGATCGGGATGGAGGTTTCTAAGTTGCATCAAGGGTACTATATGATCACGATTGCCTCAATTTGTGTGACGGGCGTTTTGGGCAACATGATCGCAGAGGGCGTATGCAAGTTGTTTAGGATTAAGGATTCTATTGCGCGAGGGTTGGCGATTGGGACGAGTTCTCATGCGACGGGGACGGCGAAGGCTTTAGAAATGGGGGAGATTGAGGGTGCAATGAGTAGTCTTTCGATCGTCGTTGCAGGAACGATTACGGTTGTAGCTGTCTCTTTCTTTGTTGATCTATACTAAGTAAAAATGTGTTTAAAATTATGTTGTTAGATTTGAATTTTGAATTTTGTGTTTAAATTTAGCTTTAAATAATCATTTTTTGCATTAAACGTATGTTTGTTTGATACGCATGGTAGAGGCGTCAGCCGAGAGGGGGTAGCGGCGTATTGACGCAGCCAAAGGCGCGTTTAATGGGCTGGTTAGCGTATGACGGACGATTGACGTTCCATTGGCTGAGTGGAATTGTGTGCGATCGAGTGTGAGATGGCAGAGATTAGGAAAAATTGTCTTATTTGCGTTTTGGCGGAGTCAATAGCCGCTCAGGGGGAGACTTCCCCCACAAGGGTGATTAAAAATGGCTAATGTAAAAAATAAATTTTAATCTACAGTGTTGAATTATAACAAAATACTTTTTGAATTTTATAGAAAAATTCTAGGGAATGATCTCGAGAGCAGACATGTTTTGAGTGGTGTAGGGATAGTGGCGGAGGCAGGCGATCCAGGGGTAGATGAAAAAAAAAGCTAGAATGTGCGTGAAAGTGCGCAAAAAGAGACAAAATTAGTGTAAAGACGCGCGGAATTATGGTCGCACGAAGCTGGTCAGCTGTGTGCCAACGATAGGAGAAATAGGTTGAAAAAAGTCTTATGCGCAATGTGCGCCGCGCTGCTGTTTGGCGGCTGTGCGACGGAGCTGGCCGGAGAGAAGGCCGATCTAACGGAAGTATCCTTTCCTGCGGGAATGGCGATTCATCCGAACGGGAAAATAGCCTACGTCGTCGGTTCAAATTTTGACCTGGATTATCGCTCGACTGATGGTGGGGCGCTTTATGTCGTCGATCTAGAAAACAATGCGATTTTAAGCACATCGAAGCGTATTGGGAGTTTTGGTACGAACGTCGTATTGTCGGAAGACGCGCGTCGAGGTTATTTGGTGACGCGAGCTGATGATGCGCTCGTTTGGTTTGAAATCTCGGACGATGGACGCACGATAACGTGTCCGAAAGATAAAGATGCGGATAGTTTGTTGAAATGCCGAATTATTCTCGAAGATGATCCGACGCATTTGTCGATCACACGAAGTTATCGTGAGACGACGACGTATGATTCAAAAGGTAATGCAAAGACGGAGCGTGTGGATTTTGATCTTTTGATGATTGCGCAGCTTCGCAACAGCAACGTAACGGCCATGACCGTCGTTAACCCGACAGATGGCAGTGACGATTACACTTTTAGTTATGAAACGGCTGCATTGATGTACAGTGCGTCTGAGACGCAGTGGCTTAAGGGTGAGCAGTTCTTTATTACGGGTCGAGCTGCTACAGAACTGATCGTAGCTGAGCCTGTTTTGAATGGAGACGCGAAAGTCCTCGGTTTGCATATTAAACACCATGTCACTGTGCCAGGTGCGTTTTCGGCCTACCAAGGTCGTGGGATGACGCTTGATCCAACGAAACATCAATTGTATCTAATCAATCAGTATCCGAATTCGGTTTTGCGTTTCAATATCGGTTATCTGTTGGGTGGTGATGCATCTGGAGAAGGTGCAGAAGCGGTTGCCGAAGGTTTGATGTCGCAGGATATGTCAAAGATTCAATGGGTTGGCGATACGGTGAATGGTATGCTGTATTTGACGAGTGTGACGGATGACAGTCTTTATCTCGTTGAACCCAAAAGTCTAGAAATCTTCAAAAAGATCACCGTGGGCAAAGGGCCTTATGATCTTCATTACGATGCCGAAAAGAACGTCCTGTACATATTACACTTTAGCGGCAACGATATCTGGACATACGATACGACGGATCCGCAAAATCCAGTTCTCATCGAAAAGTATTTGTCAACCGAAGAAAAAGCGGATGATGCAGAGTAAAATATGCTAAAAATAAATAAAAAATTAGTGTTGTTGGCTGCGCTGGCGACGAGTACAGCTTATCTTGGTTGTGAGGATGACAACGATTCGACGCTGCCCGCTTTTGATATGCCTGGTGCACTGCACCTAGTCACGCAGTGTATCATTGATAATACATTGGTCGATGTATCACAGTGTGAAGCGAAGAATATTGCTAAAAAAGAAGCTGTTTTTGTGGCAAATACAGGAGATGGAACACTTGCTTATGTTCCGTTCGATGGAAGAGAGTTTGATGTTGTAGACATCACTTTAAGTGTACCAGGTGTAACATCTCTTCCCGTGGGTGAACGTCCTCAGGCTTTAGCGAGTGATTCGAAAGGCGCAATTTTGTTGGTGACCAGTTCGATCATGAATAACCTCTCGATCGTGTCAGCTTACGAACATCGAGAAGTTGCTTTTCAGGAGTTAGATAAACCTGCTCGACGCATTGCGTATCAAGCTTCTGATGATGCATTTTATGTGTTTTTCCTCGATGGTACAGTGCGCCGCGTAAAAGTCAGTTACAATTGCGGGTACGGTTCAAATGTTTACAAAGCCGGCTGCATGCTGAACAAGGATAAACTGTTGCTTGAGTGGGGGTATGTTACTAGCCTTGACGGAACAATTTCGGACTATGTGGCAGATCCTCGCGGAGATAGAGGTTATGTCTCGTTCTCCGATAGGCGTTATGTTTCGGTGATAGCTTATTCGGCTTCTGCTGGAACGTGCATGGATGGTTCATCGTCTTATCCGTGCGAATCATCTCGTATAGGGACGGGCTATGCCTGTGCCGACGGTATCGACAATAATGGCGATGGCACCATCGATCACGAAGATCCTTCGTGTTTTTATCCGTGGAGTACCGAAGGGTATTCTACTGGTGACCCCAAAGACGCAACCGCTGGTATCGCTGGACAGACGGAGTGCAATGACGTCATTGATAATAATGGTGATGGCTTGATGGACGCGCTTGATCCAAATTGCGTCTCCTCGGACGATGCAAGTGAAGAGCCTGGCTATCAACCCATTCAACTCGGTACGTGCGCCGACGGTATAGATAATGATGGGGATGGGTTTATTGACCGAGATGATCCCTCCTGCATATGGCCTACAGACAACGAAACGAGCGATGACTTTGCTAACCGACGTACGACGGGACTCTGTATGGATGGCGTTGACAATGACGGCGACACTGTTGCAGACAATCTTGATTCAGGGTGTTATGGACGTCTCGGAATGCAGGAAGGCTCAACGCTTTCAACTGGACGCGGTCAGCTTGGCATCGATCCTAAATCTCGATGGCTCTATGTCGTCAATCCGGGTGACTCAGAACTCATTATTGTCGACCTCGAAACGCAGAAAACCATAGATTTGACAGGGAGATTCCCGCGTCAGCGATCGATTGGTGTGCCAATTTCGCGTCTGCCGATGGATGTTACCGGGGATGTCATTTCGTATACATCCTATAGTAGTGGCAAACAAAAGGTCTATGTGGATGATGCTGTGGCCTATGTCAGCTCCACTTCTGGCATCGTTTACGAAGTTGCCATTCAAAAAGTGTTTAAACATTACAATGACGGCAAACTTGTGAACGAAGTTCCATTGATGACCTTGATGACAGAGGATGACGATGGTGATAATGCCTACATCGGCGTGTCTCGCTGTGTTGGCCGACTTTGCGGTGATCATGACGTTGTCAATGTCGAAATACGAAAGCGCCCGGTCGTCGAATATAATAAGGCAAATAACGTCATTGGCACAACGAGTCCAGAATCAGGACTTCCTTATTCTTCGACTTATGATGGAATCATGGCGAGTGAAACTTGGCGTGTGACGTACGAAGGGCCTTTGGAGAAGACGACGCGCGAGGATGGTTATTTTGTCAAAGATGGTGTCTTCAAAACGACTTCTGTTGAGTTCTGTGCCCTTGGTGCACGCGAAGGTGATCGTCTCGTCATAACTTCGAAAAAAGGTTTGAATACGTCCATTCCTGGTTGCGAAGCGCTCTCAAAAGAGACGCTTGAATGGACGATTACGGGCGTTCATCCTGAGTCGCTCGACGTCGCCCCAACGGGCATCAGTGGCTACGCTTCCTCTGTGCCGCTCAAAAAGTGTTTCCCGAATGTTATGGCCTACGAAGTTCGCGCATCAGACGCATGGCTGATTACGAGCAATTCAACTTATATCAATCGACGTATGCCGATTGGTGATCGATGTCTCGATAATCCTGCCAATCTGTTTGGCTCGACGCGCTTTAAGCTTGATTCTGAGCGTGATAAATCACTCCCAGATGCAACGACGGCTTTCTTTAAACTCTATATGCCCGATGCCGCCTTCAACCTCGTTCGCGACGATGCTTATGAATTCACAACGAAAGCCGAGTATTCGATCAAAGGTGTTTCGGTCGGATCTGCACCATCGAGTATCATGGCATTTTCTAATGACGACGTGCATTATCTTCTTGTGAGCGAAGGTTCTGCAAATACCGTTATTATTTATGATGTTGACGATGATTCAGTTTACGATTCATTGTAATGATTCATAAGACGTATTACTTTTTGTCATTTTTATTCTTGGGTGGGGGAAGTCTCCCCCTGAGCAGCTATCACACGCTGCGCGTGTGATACGCTGCTACCCCCTCTACTCGCCAAACGTCATTGATGTTGTACAAACTTGGTTTGGAATGTATTTGAGTTTATAGAATGTGCGACGCATAAATTAAAATAAACAAAATAATATTTTTGTTGTTTTAATTATAGTTGAATGAAATGTACGAATATTATATTCGTCTGAATCTACTTGATCTAGTAAATTATAACACGAGCTCAACTATGAAATATGAAACAAAAGAAGCGCTATGGCTTCATGGCGCATGGTGTGCTCCCTGCGTTGGCACTTTTGAATCTGAAGTTAAACAATACGATGCTGTAACTTCAATTGGACGTATAAGCCAGCTTGGGCGGACGTATGAAGTCGTTTTGCCTGCAGGACAATCTGCTGTAACAGTTTTGTACAGCAAAAGTGTCGTTGAGTATGGAACGCCATTGGCTAAAAGTATTCAGTCAGCAAACACCTTGGATGTGTCAAAGCAAAACACGGATCGGTTGATAGAAATAACAGCACCATGCGATGGTTTTTTGCAGACTGTGCGATCGGATGGATCACCGTTGTTTTGTAAGGGGGCATTCGTTGAGCCAGGTCAGACGATCGCTGTCATTGAACTTATGAAGCTCGGAGTAGATGTCATTTATAAGGGTAAACAAACGGCTAAATTTGTAAGTTATACTTCAAGTACAACGGTAAAGTGTGGCGAATGTGTAGCCAAAGTAGAAATGATAAGCGATGTGGATTAAGATGAAAGAAGCGACATGTATGGCAATATATAAATAACGTTTAGCTCTTTATCTGCTAAAAAAAGTACAAGTCGATACTTGAGATTAGCGTAAATATCCCCCTAAAAATACAACCTCAAACATGTTTGAGCGATTGAAGTGAACATTCCGAAGGCATTAAAAACAATCGGAGTTTTCGAATACTCAGGCTTGTTTGAGGCTGTTTTCGTTATATGCTGTACATTATGTGAAGCATGGGAGCAGGGTATCAATGATTATAGGTCTGATAAATCAAGCTCTTCTTCATCTGAGTTTACGGTAGAAGGTCTTTTTGCAGCCGTTTTTTGATACGCTTTACAACCAAGTTTATTGTAAAGTTCTAGACTCTCTTTCTGCCAACTTAATACAGCAATATCTAAGGCCGTCTTACCATTTTTATCTTTTATCGTTGAGTCGGGACATGCTTTCAGTAATTCATCAAATGCACTGGCGTTCATCGTTACAGCTAAATGTAAGGGCGTTTGTCCTTCGTTGTCAGCTTCATTGAGTTTTGCGCCAGCCTTTAGCAGCGCTTGAATAACGTGTGGGTTCTGCGCATAATGAAGTGGTGTACGTCCCATTGCGTCGCGTACGTTCGCCTTTGCTCCTGAATTGAGCAGTAGTTTTATCGGATCGTAAAGTTCAGTATTAACATAACGATATTTCTTCGATTTATTGTTACTTCTTTTTCTCATCGGCATATCTGAAACTTTATGTCGAACAAGTTTGTGTAACGCAGTATATCCATCGATATCACGTGAATTGATATCCCAACCAACTTTTACGATTTCTTTTACGAATTGCTCTGGTTTTAGTTTTAATAATGCTTTGCTCTTCTCTTTTCCGCCTTTGACTGAGGCCCCTTGTTTTAACAGCCATTTTATATAATTATAATGGCCAGTAAAATTCTTCGTATATGCGCTACCTTCTTCATCATCGACATCTTGAGCCGTAATTAAACCATCCTCTTCCCAGCTATACACATTCATTAACATCCAAGGAATGGCCATACTGAGTGCTGTTTGACCAGCCTTATCCTTGACGTTAACATTTACATCTACAGTACGAAATATATCGTAGATTTCCTCATCTTCGGGATCGGCCTCGGCAAATATCTTCGTATTAAAAAATATCGTCTGACCTCGTTCATCAGGCAAATTGACGTCAGCACCAGCAGCGATCAGGTTTTCATAATCAAGCAATAAATCAACCAAGTGAATCGTACGAGATAGTATTTTTTTATCATACTTTGATTCATCCTCTTCTTCTTCATCCTCTTCTTCAGATGATTCGGGAAGGAGTTGAATAAGTGTCGGTTCATCCCATTCATCTTTATGAATCGTGCGATACACTGTACAATTAATATTATACTTTGATTGAATTAGTCTGTTGATCCAATTGGAATGCAATACCCCATCCGAATCCATAATGATTTCGGCACATTTTTTATCTTCTACGAGCTTTATATCAGCTGCATTTTCTCCCATAAGAATCCTCAGCCGCATTTGATCAGAGGCTTTGGACGGACTTTTTTTAGGTTTAGCATGCGCAGGCTTCTTTGATACACTTTGAGCGTTTGCTTCTGAAACAAATCCACCAAAATTTACAAACACGAATAACGAAATTATCAATATAATTAATTTTTTCATGATAATAATATCTCCTGTTTTGTTACTCGTGTCCAAAGAAAGTTCACAAAACTAGGAATCCCTAATCTAACGAACACGATTCGTGGTCTCAAAAAGTACTGAAAGAGCGAATAATTCTAGAAGTTTTGTTCGCGACTTGCGTGAATACAATCCTAGAAAATCTTCAACTTCAAACTTGCTTAGCACTGGAACCGAGAAGTCTTAAAGTGTTTGAATAGCCATTGGAGTTTTCTCGAACACTTAGGTTTGCATGAGGTTGTTAGCGTTGTATGTTGTGAAAATAAAAAAGCTAAGGAGATAGGATATCTTGCAGTGCGTCAGTACTAAAAACTGTCAAGATATCCATCTCCTAAAAAAGCAATGACTAAATATGACGTGTTAATTGATTACCATTTGCATACGTGTTCTCTCATAACATCGCAATTGTCAGATTTGCATTCCGAGTCTTTATTGCACGGTTGATTATAAGCCTTTTTTTCTACGCATAATCCTTTGTCACAGAAGAACCCTTGACCGCACTCAGAATCTGAGTTGCATGAACAGATATTACCCCAATGTGTGTTTATTAGACAACTGTTGGTGCAATTGGAGCTGTGTGTTGAGTAGCTGGACTGAAATAAACCGCCATAGTCTCGGCAATGATCCTGATAATCTTTGGACCAATTGGGACAATTACCTAAGTTCTTTAGGCAGTTATCACACTGGTAATCGTAGCAAGAAATACCAGCTTCGCATTTACCTGAAACGCAGTACCCGTTGCAGCATGATTGTCCAATGGCACAATCAGATGGATTGGTACATTCATTTCCAATGGTTTCTGTGGGAATACACTTGTTATGACGACAAACGTGGTAAGGCTGATCACATCCAAGCAAAGTACAATTGCCACTGCATTTGCCATTTGAGCACAGTCCGCTATCACATTCATTAGAGGCGGAACAGGATTCCCCATTTGATTTTCCGTCAGATGGGGTGCTTTGGGCAGGCGTATTGCCAATAGAAGGATTGGTAACGTTTATATCAACGGAAGTTGAAGAAACGCAGATACTGTTGACACAAAGGCCACTACGGCAGCCTTTGTTCGTCATACAGTTACCGCCATCATCAGCCCCTTGAACTTTAGCATCATCCCAATTCGGGGCGCGACAGACGGTATTTTTATAACAGTTATTACTGATACACTCGCTATTTTTCTTACAATCGTGACCGTTTACAAAAAGCGACGTATTCGCCGACGAGACATATCCACCCCAATAAGTTGTGTAGTCTTCGTTTGAAGTTTCGGAAGAATTATCTTTTTCGCTACAGGCACAAAACAGCAGTGAAGAGGCGAATAATGCGGTGAGAAAGCGTTTCATCATGTTACTACTCCTAAAATCGAAAGAAGCGACGCTTAGGACTACATGAAGAACTCACGATTGAAGCAATATGCGTTATCAGAGTTCGACTGGATGCGGCCATTAGCGTGCAGATAAGTTAAAACTCTATACAGATCTTCAATATCGTCTGTAGCGAGTTTCTGAGCAAGGGTCTCAGCATTGGCTCGCGTTCCTTCTCTGAATAATGCAATGGCTCGTCTTTGGAGATCGAGAATGCGTGAGGCAGCTTTTTTGCCTGCTTCGACGCCGGGTTGATGATATGCATTGATGTGGATGAGGAAAGCGTAGTAGCCAACCGTTCTTTCGAATAATGCAATCAGCGTGCCAATTGAACGGGCATCAATTCTGTTGACGGTAATCGTCATTGAATCGCGACCGGATTCGTAGGTAGCTGCACGTGTTCCGAGAAGGAAACCGTGTAAATAGTCGCCAGGCGTTGTATCGGGATCGACTTCAAGAAGCGGCGCACCGTATTCGAGAACGTCGATAAATGTTGCAAAATAGTTCGCAATACCGTCGCGCAACTGTTGAACATAGGCGTGTTGATCCGTAGAGCCTTTGTTCCCATAAACCGTGAGTCCCTGAAAAACTTCTTTGCCATCGAGATCGTAGCGTTTGCCTAGCGATTCCATGATGAGCTGTTGCAGGTAACGTGCAAAAAGAAGGAGTTTGTCTTTGTAGGGGAGAATAACGAGGTCTTTTTCGCCTTTGCCGTTTGTGGCGTAGTACCACATCAGTGCCATGAGTGCGGCAGGGTTCTGTTTAAGGTCGTGTTTTGCGGTATGCACATCACATGCAGCTGCACCCGCGAGCATGGCATCAATGTCGATGCCCTGAAGCGCGGCAGGAAGAAGTCCAACGGCTGAAAGTTCGCTTGTACGACCACCAACCCAGTCCCACATTGGGAAGGTTTTGAGCCACCCATCTTGTTGAGCTGTTTTGTAGAGTTTTGACCCGTCGCCTGTGATGGCGATCGATCGAGATGCAAAAGGAAGTCCCTTGTCTTCAAAGAATTTTTGGGCCGTTAGCATGCCGTTTCGCGTTTCGGGTGTAGAACCTGATTTGGATATGACGACGATCATCGTCGTTTCGGGCGAAGGAATGCGTTTGAGCGTGTCGATAATGCCTTCGGGATCCGTGTTGTCTAGGAAATAAACGCGCATCGCATCTTTGTCGGGATCGCTGAGGGCTGATGCGACCCACTGAGGTCCGAGTGCAGAACCTCCGATGCCAATGACAAGCAAATCTGTATAAGGGGCACCGTTAGGGGCAACAATGCGGTGCGCATGTACGTCTGCCGCAAAGTCACGGACGTCTTTTTGCATTGCACGAATCTCGTTGCAAATCTGCTGTGTCGGTGCAAGCTCGGGCGCTCTAAGCCAGTAGTGGCCAACCATGCGGTTTTCATCAGGGTTCGCAATTGCGCCGCTCATGAGAGCGTCCATTTCCGAAAACGCAGAGTTCATCTTTGATTTCATGTCGTTCATAAAGTCTTCGCTAAAGCGCATACGGCTTATGTCGAGCGACAGATGGATGTCTTCGCAGATGCAAAGCGTGTCTTGATAACGTTTCCAGAGGGTTTCTTTCATATATTTTGACTCCTTTGTCATATCTCTGTTCCTCGCGATTTTGTATTCCGCAGATACGAAAATACCCGCAAGGAGA
The DNA here is from genome assembly GCA_045599585.1 of Myxococcota bacterium. Taxonomy (GTDB): domain Bacteria; phylum Myxococcota_A; class Bradymonadia; order UBA4248; family UBA4248; genus RGIG464. The sequence goes on along the minus strand of JAZRWH010000183.1, from coordinate 3,697 downwards.
CGCCGTCTTTTAGCACGCCTGCCCCCTAAACGGGTATAGTTTTCAATCGCTTGAATGCGTTAGAATCTAATTTAATGACTTGAATATTATTTTGCACATTGTTTGTGTTTGTGTCTAAAATGAGTAGTATGACAACATTTTATTGAAATTATGCGGCGTTTAAGCTCGATGTTTAGAAATTATGTGAGTGCTTAAAATGTGTGTGAGATGTATGAAAATGTAGTTTTGTCTGCGATTTGCAAAAAAGCCTCACCGGAAAACCGGTGAGGCTTTACATTTCAACTCAATTTGGATCGTCAAGCTTTAGAGTCGCGTTGGATGAAAATGCTATTTGGCATTCGTCCATCGAACGTTGTCGATAATAATACGCTTGTTTTTGTCACTGGTCGTTGCAACCGGGGCTATCGTAAAGGATTTGATATTGCTGCGGTTGATCGATTTCGTATAGGCCTTAATGGCATCACTGGTGAAGTCAAGGGTATCTGTAATGGCCTCACCGCTCGTTGGCGTAAACGTAATCGTGATCGATCCTGTATCGGTTCCCCACCCCCGGTAGTCGAATGCAAATTGACCTACCCCATTTGAAATGCTGCTCGCCATAATCTTGGATGTCGTGCCTTTTTTCGTTGTAAGGGCAACAGCTTTTGTCGAATCAATATAGTGATCTGCCGAAAATGAGGTTGAGCCAATGATTTCCCAGTAAATGCCATTGACGTTCATCTTGTTCGTCGTCGTATAGGATGTATCAATGGTCTTTAGATCGTCAAATGTCTGCTGATGATCCCATGACCCAGCTTTGGGGCTACAGTTGGTCGTATCCACGGTACAATCTTTTTTGCAGCTGACCGTTCCGGTGTAGTCACCCAAAATCTCGGTGCAGGTTTTGTATTTGGGCGCAAATGTTGAGCCGTCACATTCTTCGCCGGTGTCTAGGGTTCCATTGCCGCACGTCTGGATGCATTTCGTCGTGCTGATTTTGCATTCTGATGTACAGGTAATGGTTCCAGAGAAGCTTGGGTCAAGCTGGTTTTGACAGGTGTACTGGCTGTCAATCAGCGTGTTGCTGTCGCATTGTTCGCCTTCATCAAGAATACCGTTGCCGCATTTCTTTTCGCAAGCTGCTGTGTTGGCATTGCAGGTTTCGGTAGAGGTGCAATTCTTTTCGATCGTATCTTTGCCAAATTCACATTTGATGAGACTGTTGTTTTCACAGCGATAACGTTGAGCACACGTGTCAGTTTCACATTTGGCTTTGCCGTTGGCGTCAACGACACATATTTGACCGCTCATACACTGTTCAGACATGACGAGTGCATTATTTTCGCAACGCTGAACCTGAATAATCGTAGCGGCGCCTTCGTGAAATTCGTAGCAGACCGTTTCGCCTTCTTCACAGGTTCGTTTGACACAACTTCCGTTGTAGCATGTGGTGCCAGTCGGACATTTGACATCCGACCAATGACCGCCGGCGCATGACTTCATATCGGTTCCGTTGCATTTTTTGTCGCCGTTTGTACACGTTGCCGCTTCAAGACATTCGCCTGTTGCCGCACTGCAAGTCTTGCCAATCGGACACTTTTGCGTTTGTACCCAGTTTCCGTCGATGCACGTTTTGATGTTTCCGTCATCTGTACAGCCCACAGCGTTGTCTTCGCATTCTGCGGGAAGCTTGCATTTGAGTGTTTCATCGTCACATCGTTTGGGAAGCGTACATTCTGAGTAGATCTGATAAGTGCCTTCACTACAGAATTCAACGTTGCCATCGCGACAACGCATATCGCCTTCGTTGCAGGAATCAAAAATACATTCGTTGTGGCTGCATTTTTGGTTATCCAGGCATTTTTCGGTAGAACTCGTCCACGATCCGTTTTGGCAGACATCAAACCCTGTTGCAGCGTAGTTGCACTTTTTGGTGCCATGGGTGCAGGTCTCAGTCGAAAGGCATTCGCCGAACGAACAAGATAAATGGCTGGGACATTGGGTGCCGCAGATGCCACAATTCTCGTTGTCCGTGCGCGTATCGACACACCCTGCTGAGGCACAACACGTTTCATTGGCTGCACAGACACTGATTGAGCCGCTTGTCTGTACACATACACACTTTCCGCCGTAGCACGTGGTGCCGTTTGTACAATCATTAGAAGTCACGCATCCGTTCTTTTTTTGTTCGACGCACGTCCTATTGGCACTGCACACGTAACCGCTTGGACAACACATATATCCACTGCTGCCGCAGTTGGGATCGCATTCGTCTTCGTTTGAACTGGCACAACCGAGGATGAGGGTGGATAAAATGGATAATGCAAAAAAAGTGTGTTTGGCCTTCATAACAACCTCCGCATCAAAGGCGAGTCGTATTAGCTGTGTTAGATGTGTATTTTCAACCCCCAAAATGGGTCTTTTTTGAGGGGAAGAACGTTTGTCGTCCCATCCAGTAGGGGCGCACATCGTTGTCTTCTGCGAAGTGACGCCCTAACCTCGGCCAATGATTGTAAACAACAAGCTTGGGCTACATTAAATCCAGCTCGACATACTTGCATGAAGGCGTTAAACCTACCTCTCGGCGTTTTGGGGGATGAAGGGAGATGCACATGAAAATTAGTTTTGCTGCTGTAGCTTTTTTGCTCTTGGCGTCGGTTTGCTGCGAAGGCTATGCACAATGCACAGACGATGACTGTGCTGAAAAACAAATTGAAGCGCAATTGACCGATGCAGTGAAGGAAGCTGCCCCTGCGGGGAGCAGCGTTACCGTCAAAGTCGAAGCTGTCGATGCCTCCGAACTCGAAACGGAACCGCCCAAAGAAGAACCCAGACGCTTTAAACTGGAACTCAAGAATCGTGAGTTTGACGATCGCGAAAAAATTGCCCTATTGCTCAGTGCTCACTGCGATTTCCCTTCAAAAGAAGATCTGTTGTCAACTTCGCCTGATGCGGAAAAACACATCATCTCAATCCTCGCTGATGAAACAGTCCTTGAGTCTGTCCGCGAACGTGCCCTCGAAGCACTCGCGTACTTTAAATCTCCCGAAAATGAAGCTGCCTTGCGCGAAAATCTCGAAAAAGTGTACGATTCCGAAAACTTTATGCTCATCATGTATTCGATGCGCGGATACGCAAGCGTTGCTGAACAGCGCGCCGTTCCGTTGCTCGCTCGATTTATGGAGCACAAACTCGACTACGTTCGCATTTCTGCCATTCGACAGCTCCAGCTCATTCCCGGTAAGGCTGCTCTCGAAGCCCTCCAAAATCGACTCGCGAACGAATCCAATCGCTACTTCAGATCTAAGCTGGAAGATGCAATCAAACATCATTGCACGCAAAAAACGCGATGTACGCAATAAACCGTTGGCGCGCTTGTACGAGGTTCGCTCGCGTTGATCAGTCCGATGGCAGCCGTACGACGGGAGAACAAGGTCGCACAAAACGAAGATGTACGAGGCTTACGCGTGAGGGGGTAGCGGCGTATTGCCTGAGCATGATGAATCGTGTGGCATAGATGCTTCGTATAGGTTTGTAGCTTTGTCGACGTAACCCCGTGCCTACGCTGCAAAACGAAGGCAATAGCCGCTCAGGGGGAGACGGAAAATTGTCAATCCAAATGCATATTTGAGTAAACCATTTCCGGTGTCTTCCAACCAAGTACTTTTCGAGGTCTCTGATTAATTTCATTACAGACACGTTTGATATAGCTGTCAGA
>JAZRWH010000182.1:0-30984 GCA_045599585.1 Myxococcota bacterium | reverse complement strand
AACTGACTTTACTAAGGTCTCTGACAGCTATATCAAACGTGTCTGTAATGAAATTAATCAGAGACCTCGAAAAGTACTTGGTTGGAAGACACCGGAAATGGTTTACTCAAATATGCATTTGGATTGACAATTTTCCGGCCTTCCCCTTTTATACAAAAAAAGGCGCCGATCACTCGGCGCCCTTGTTCGAACTATGATAAAGACGAAATTGCCTTACTTTTGAGCCAACCACGGAAGTGTCAGCGGATTACCATCTTCCTCAATATCAAGCGTTTTCCATGTCTGATCTTTCTGATCATCCAGGCCAGCGTTTAATTTTCCAACAAGATCATCGACATCGCCCATATTGAACGGCGTAAAGAGAATTTCTGCATTCGAGGCCTCTTTGCAGGCAAGTCCATCACCATTTCTGTTCAACCAGAATACTTTATCAACACCAGCCGTAGATTCCACAACACCAGCGACGATAACTGATTTTATTTCGTCTTTTACACTGACCGTATCCGCAGCAGCATCATACGTAGCAACAAACATACGTGATGCCGTCATGACATTATTCAATTTGCCAGCCAGACGCACTGAAAACCCGGAAATTTCATCCTTGCTAGGTTCGGTCACGTAGAAATTGCCATAGAACGCACCGTTACGAACCTCACTACTGTTTCCTAAATTCGATATGAAATACGCTTCAGAGCCAACAGCATGATCCACAAGAATGCTCGCGTTTGAAAGCTTCGAACCATCAATATCCGCAATACCACCTACAATCGTACCCGCCGGGCTCAACATCTCTTTGACGTTCACACGCACATTATCAACGATCGAGTTTCCCAGAACCGCCATGAACGCATAATTGTATCCCGTCGTCGTAAGACGATCAGCGTCAACCGTAATGTTCGAAATTTCAGAGTTTTTCTCGGCAACAGCAACAAAACTGACTAACGCCCCATCAGGACCATTAGCTTCAGCAGATTTTGTGGTGATGGATACGTTATCGATCTTACCACCACGACAATACTCTACAAAACCAACATACACGTCATCAGCAGAGAGATTACCCTCCTGCAACGTGATGTTTTGGCTTACCGCTGTTTCATTGTATTCTCGGCTAAAGCCATAAATACCGTTCGATTTAACTTTATCTGCAGTCAAGGTAACATCTTTGACGTCCGCATTGTCATACTCGACAAAGAAATGAGCCACGTCCTTAATGTGAACATCATTGATATTCAATTGAATATCACTCAGCTTGCCCCACACGGATTTAGCCAAACCGAACAGTCTTCCGCCTTCAGCGCCATCAATCGAAACGCTGATCTTAGAAGACTCAAGATTCACCATCCCTGCAAAACCAAAATCGGTTGCAACAGCATTGATATCCTGAGCTGATTTGACGTTCTTCATCTCGACTGAAAAACCCTCTACCGGTGCATACGCGTAGAGAGGCTGATCATTTTCACCTATAACAACCGCCCCCTTTTCGTCGACCGCTTTCGGAGCCTCAACGCTCTCAGCCAAACCAACAATCGACTTGTCCGAAGAAACAGTATCCAATTTCACAGTGGCATTGACGAGCTGAGCCCCACTGAGGTTAGACGTGATGCCATAAATCGTACCCCGTGTTTCGATGTTGGAGAAATCAATCGTCACATCTTTAAAATATCCATTCATTTGCTGGGAAACACCACTAATATGCACTTCGTTTTTATCGCTGTTCAATATAGCATTCGAAAGCTTAAAGGTAAAACCGTCTACCCAAAACTCACCAGCGCCGCCGAACCCCAAAACACTAAACGAGCGACCTGAACCAAGCAACGATAATTTGTTAATGGTCAGCGACACATCCTGATAACGACCTGCCGTCCAGAAACCCATACCGTAGAATTCACCACCCACGGACAAATCGTCGTACGTGACATGGACATCGTTTACATACGAATTCAATGAGATAGGCACGAGTGCAACCGAATCACTTCCAATCCAAGCCTTGCCATAATTGAGGTTCAACCCATCCAAAACAATGTTGGAGCCATAAAGTGTTAAACCATAAAAATACTTATCAACTCTAACATCGTACGCAAGTTTGACGTCTTTTAAGGCAATGAGATCGGCAACAGACGCCAGAATGACAGCCCCATTTTCATCCGATTGAATACTACCATTAAAGCTGACGCCATCAAGCTTGCTCTTGCGCATATGCTTTGCAAAACCAGACAGCATCCCTTCGACAGCATAAATGGAATCCTCCTCATCAACTAAATAACTATCGAAATCGAAGTTTACATTGGTAACGCGGGATTGCACGACATTATTAAAGAGCGGAGCAATCGCTACGCATCGTTTGCCCTTGCCATCTGTGAACGAAACGGTATGCCCATTGCCTTCAAGCAACACACCGTACATATCCACAGGTTCCCAATTATCCGCCCAGCAAATTTCAGGATCGTTTTCGGGATCGTACCCATCTTCGTCAGCTGTACTCAAAATATCGTACAGTTCACCAAGATCGATGTCAGCCATGAGAACCGCATGAAGCGTCGTATCCTGCTTATCGAGGCAGATGACGCCGCCGCCTATATTTGCATCCATCGACGTCCCTGGACTACCAGCGAAACATCCATCGCTGCACGTTTTTTTAACAACGACGCCATTTTCACAGACAAGCGCACTGCCGTCAGCATTGCACATGCCCCTAAACGCAGCTGAACAACAATCACCTTCTTCACTCGGATCCTTGCCACTTTCTGGTTTTTTACAAACCACTTCAACATCACACCTTGCCACGCCATTCTCCATCGAACAGCCGTTGGCACAGTTTTCCACCTTAACAACACCATATTGGAAAAGGATAGAGGTTTCGTTAGGTTCGCACTTGACAGCCGTATTACTATCAAGACAATAATCGTCCAGCACACGTTTGTTATCAAATGAACACATCATGTCGGCACGTGGCAAGGGATTATCTTTTTTTGCCTTATTAAAAAATGCTTGTGCATCTTCTGCCGTCCAAATCTGGAAAACGATTTCATTATTATCGACACCGTAATGACACTTGCTGCCTTCTTCCCAAAGCTCAGGATCGTATGGACATGCATCCAAACAATCGATCACACCATCTAGGTCGGAGTCGGAAGCCTTTTCTTCTACGCCGCAACCACATGCCCCTGCTGTAACCTTGTTCGCATCCTCCGAACATTCGTCAAGGCAATCAGGCACACCATCTTCATCCGTATCGATATCCGACACACCACAACCACAGATCCCCGGAAGTTTCTTCTCATCGTCATCCGGACAAAGGTCGATCGACTCATTCAAGCACGCAGCTACGCCCGTCTTCGGATCTATCTCATCCGATACACCGCAACCGCAGATTCCAGGATGATCCTTATCCGGATCGTTCGGACAAAGATCGATAGGCTTGGCGGCTTCTTCGAGTTTGCTATATTCATCCTCACCTAAAACGACCTTGCCCTCTTCAAGGCAATCGGCAATACCATTCTCGTTTTCGTCAGCATCCGGAACGCCGCAACCGCAAACGCCAGGCACTACTTTGTCAGGATCATCTGGACAATAATCCGTCTCATCAATATCTCCGGCGCACCCGTTCAAAGCAGCCGCAACAGCCAACAAAGCCACATATCGCCAATGCTTCATAGTTTCCTCCTTGACAGCATTCCAAGTCCGGTCAAACGATCACCCTCAATTCTTCCGCGCAATGACAAAGTCGTCTTATGCGCACAAACTGCCCCCATAATAATAGAAACCACGCCGCAAATAAAGGCATTACGACGTCCCTCTACTCGCTTGGGGCTTCATAGCGCTTCGCCTATTCGCCTACGGCAAATACGGCTACGCAGCTTCGCCTATTCGCCTGCGGCAAATACGGCTACGCAGACGCCCTATTGCGTTGCAATACGGCCGTCTTCCTCACAAATGCACGCAAGCGCGGCGTATTCGCTAAGCGAATAGCCCGCGCAAAACGGCCGTATTCGCAAAGCGAATAGGCCGTTCCCCCAAATCAACCCAAAACGACCTACCAACCTCAATTTGTCGCACACATCATTCATTTGTTTTTACAAATTGTATAAATTTAAAAATAGATCGATTTTTATACAAAAAAAGCCGCAGACAAACGCCTGCGGCTTGGTAAGAGCTAGCTTGAATTACACGGGCTCTGGTACCGGTGCTTCCACACAACCGGTTTTGTCATCCGTCATCACGTAACCTTCTGCGCAAGCCCAATCGCACATCGTTTCCCAAGCACCGCACACGTGAATCGCATTCGCCGGAATTTCACCGGTGCATCGCGATAAATCGTCGGCAGTACACTCCGCACAATAAGCATCATACGCAGTTTCAATACACATCATATTCAAAGCAGTACAATCAAGCGTTCCCATTTCAGCAGGCAATACCGTACTGACCCCATGATCACAATAAACTCTCCAATCGTGTCCATCGATATTCTGACAAACAGAACGATCTGGCGTTTCAACGCACGAACCGGGGGCTTGAGCGCAGCTAGCGACTATGCCATTCGAATAACAACTGCCGTTCGGCATCGCTGCGGCACAATCTATGACCTCGATGACACCGTCTTTACAATTTGAAGCCACATTGCCATCACACTTATTTTCAAAGAGCGCTTCGTTACAGATATTTGCCACCTCCGAAACGCTGCCAGCTGCTTCGAGGCATTGAATTTGACTCGTTTTGAGTCGAACATGCTGCTCACCGACCGAAACGCAGGTGTACACATCCGTCACCGAACCTTTCACATCCGTCGAACAGGAGGACGTTGTTTGATCAACGTCTGCTTCACTGCACGCTTCGACACAAAGCCCATTGCCATTGAGATCTACGACACAAGCCTTGCCAGCTTCGGCACACGTCGCTGCAACCGTAGAACCTTCAGCACAACCGCCCTTGTAATTCGCAGCTTTGTCGCCCGGGACTTCAACCCCACCAAAAGCACATTGCTGGCCGTCGGCCGTGCAGGCATTAGGCTTATCTGACGAACATGTGACGGTATCCTCAAAACACCACGCTCTGCTTCCATCGCCGTTTGCGCCGACACAAGCCTCACCGCACGTCATACGGTCGCCATTGTCGAGCGAGCACATGGATTTGGAACAATCTCGAGCGCGGGAACTGAAACCGTCGAGACAACCTTTTTCGTTTTCAACAATGGCACAAATATAACCGCTGCCTTGAGACCACGACGTCTCACCCAAATTACAATCGACATCGTGCGTAGCATCGCGTTTTACGCAAAAACAATTTCCTTTTACGTCACAAATCGACTGATCTAATCCAGCCTCAGCAAACGTTGTCTTGCAGATAGCACCGCGCGTCTGACTGTCTGAATGCATTTCGGAGGTTGCATTGTAGTATTGGCAGCTTGGAGCGGCATCCGCAATTGCCCAGCGACACTTTTGGCTATCTTTTGATTCGGCAGGGTCGAACGGACATGCGTCGAGACAATCGATCACGCCATCGCCGTCGGAATCACGAACGTTTTCTTCGACTTCACAGCCACAAGCGCCGGGTAATGCTTTGTTTGGATCACTTTTGCAAAAGTCTAAACAATCAGGCACGCCATCGTTGTCCGAATCGTCATCCTCATAGCCGCAGCCACAAACGCCCGGATTCGTTTTGTTAGGATCATCAGGGCAAAGATCGACGTCTTTGCTCAAACACCACGCCACGCCGGTCTCGGGATCGATGTCGTCATTTTGGCCACAACCACAAATACCAGGACGCATTTTATGCGTATCATCGGGACAAAGATCGACGTTTTCGGGTTTTGTCGACTCGACAAGCGACGCATAGTCGGAATCGCTGAGAACGACTTTTTCGTCCTCCAAGCAATCGGGCACGCCATTTTTATTTAAATCTTCGTCAGAAATACCGCAGCCACAAACTCCTGGCGTTGTTTTGTTAGGATCATCAGGACAGTAATCTGTTTCACTGATATCGCCTGAGCAGCTTCCTAAGACAGCAGACAAGCCGATCAAAGCCAAGAATTTCCAGTTTTTCATGTTTCCTCCATGATATTTACAGATCAAAACGAAAGCATTCTCATAACCAACACGTGCCACATCATTCACGAGTCAACGTGTTTTCGAACTCGTTTGCACAAATATGTCTTTTAAGCCATTCGATACATCGTGCAACATTTATATAGATTAAAATCAGCGCCCATCTTTTTAAGCCCAAGGAGACCGATGACCGAGATACAAGATGGCCATTGAGGGACGTTTGTTTTGGATGGCTGTGAAGATTGCGTCACACAACTCTGGTTCAAGCTCACTCGTCATTTGATCGATGATAAGCAGTTTTGGCGCCGTAGCCAATGCACGTGCCAACATCACGCGTCGCTGTTCACCGCCACTCAGTTTAAGTCCACGCGCCCCCAAACGTACGCAACCCAACCGTGCATTCAAAGCAGAGAGGCCACATATCTCGAGCGTTTCAGCAAATTGATCATCACTCAATGCACCGCTCAAGAACTCAACGTTATCGCGCAGTGTTCCCGAGATCAGAAAATTTTCCTGCGGAACGTAACCGACACTTGACGAGCTTGCATCGGGCAACGCAATTGCTCCAGCCTGAGGTGTATAAAGTCCTAAAATCAAGCGCGCCAACGTCGTTTTGCCAGCCCCCGAATGGCTCAAAATCGCATAGCGCTCACCATTTTTAAGCCGCAAATCGTAGTCACGCCAAACAACATGATCACCAAAACCAAACGTCAGTCCGTGAATACGAAGAGCGATACCCTGTTCGCAAGCCTCAAACTGCGGCTGTACATCGCTGTTCAAGGCACAAATCTCTTTAGCTCGAACGCGTCCCTCACGATAACGATGGTACGATGCATATAACGTCGCACCACTTCGAAGCATCGAAAACAATTTGGACAAATAAAACTGAAATCCGACAACGACGCCGAGCGTGGCCACCCCCTCCGAAACGTACCACCCACCGACGCCAAAGATCGTTACGAGTACAAGTGCCTGAATCGAGTCAAAGATAGGTGCCTGCAAGGCGTTGCGCGCATAGAGCCGTGAAGCCGTCGAGGCACACGCTTCGCAACAGCGTCGAAAACGAGCTTGCATCCAAGGATAACGACCAAATGCTCTCAGAGGAATCAATGAAGTAAAATCCTGAAGCAGTTCACTGTAAAGCGCCTCTTGAGCTGCTAAATCCTCTTTAGATGCATGTCGAATTGGCCTTCTCAGTGCCAGCATGATTCCCCCGCACACTGGAAACAACACAAAACTCACTATGGCCAATTGCCACGATAAAGTCAGCAAAACGAGCAACGTTCCGAGTCCTAAAACACACAGAGGAAGCGCTGAGGTGTAGATTGCATTCAAAAAAGCATTGCAGCTTGAGGCTGCCGTCAGGATTTGTCCGGGCCAACGCTCCTGACCTTCATCAGTCAGCTCAATCAGAGGCGCCCCCGTCGCACGCGCAAACAACGTCTGACGTACATTCTGTTCGAGCTTAACACACGCATCATTTGCACGTGCACGCGCCCAATATCCGAGCCAGCCCGAAACAAGTTGTGCCAACGCCGCAGCCCCGCCCCACAACAAAGTCGGTTTAAAAGCTTTTAGCGTTAAACCTTCATCAACAGCTCGCATGAGACACCACGGCGCAACCAGCCCTATCAATGCCGCAATCAAAATATACGAAGCTGTACTCGCGTTGAGTTTAATCGGTGGCATAATGCACATATCTGAGTCACAATTCTTTTGTCAGACAAAAAAAGCCTCTGTTTTGCATAAAACAGAGGCGATGCATAAAACTGATGAACTCAGAAATTATTTCATTGCACCCGATTCGAACGGGAACCCATCAGGCGCATACGATCCTGTACCACGAATGATCGTCCCCAACTGTCCCAAGCATTCAACGCGCGGCGTCTCATAAGGACGCTTCGTTTCGACTGCAGACTGTTTTTCATTGTTTTCCATAACCCCTCCAATAGAAGCGAATCCACTTCCAAAAAACTAGATTACTTTTTAGCGATTCACTTCGCTTGCGTCAAGCGATGCATCAAGAACTGCATCAGATTTAAGACATCCATCTTACATCTATTTGCTGATGTCTTAAGCTTCACGTACGAAGGTGAGCGAGCTCCATTCACCCTTAATGCGTTGATCGATAAGACGAATCTTGACGCCTTCTTCGGTAAAAGCCTGCGCGACCTCATGGCGTTCATCAGCCAAAATGCCTGACAAAACGACCTTTCCGCCAATGCGACATGCATTTTTAATATCTTCTTTGAGGGCCTTCAAAACGGGCGAAATGATATTGGCAACGACAAGATCGTATTTTTCGGTGACATCCCAAATATCGGTATCATCGAATTTTGCACTGACGTTGTTGTCTTTGCCGTTTTGCAGACTCACTTCGACTGCAACGGGATCATTGTCGACGCCGCGCACCTCGGGAATATCGCACAAACAAGCTGCGATGGACAAAATACCCGAACCGCATCCGACGTCTAAAAGAGATTTTACAGAGCCGTCACTCGAATTTTCGTCGATCGCTTCGATGCAAAGGCGAGTCGTTTCATGGAGACCTGTACCGAAGGCCATGCCCGGTTCAATGACAATACATTTGCTGCCTTCAGCCGGCGTAAATTCACACCATGGCGTACGAACAGCAATGCGACGCGAAATTTGAGCTGGACGAAACCAAGCTTTCCAACCATCTTTCCACGATTCATCTTCGAAGGTCTCACAAGCCGTTTCGATTTCAAACGCGCTACGGCGCGCAAGTTGTTCGATAGCGGTACGAACTTCTGCTGCCTGAGCCCCCTGATCATGTTCAAAGTAGCACATGAGACGCTTTTTGCCTTCGGCCAAATCCTGACCGTCCATCGTCCCTGAATCCTGTTCATTAATTGTTGCCGTGCCGTACGCGTACAACGTTCCGTACATGTCCTGTTCAAATACCCACGATTCGAAATTGTCATCATTCGGTTCGGGATAAGTAATCGAGAGTCTGATCCAGCTTTCTGCCATTTTAATATCTCATAAGTGAGTCGATCACGTATGCATGACCTACGAAATTACATTAAGTATGCCGCCAAGATTCGCCCCAAAAAAGCGGCACACTATTGTAGCCTAAGATAGCCTTTTGCGGTCTATTTTTTGTCAACCATTGCCGTATTGAGCATACACAAAACGTGCGAATAAACTCGAAAGCAGACGGTAATTCTTGAGCATATGACAAAAGCTGTGTAAGGCCTTCATGATTAAATCTCTTCTGAATAAAGGGTAGAGCACTGCTGTCCCACAACATATTCTCATTAACTGTAACGAAATGCGCTCGTTACAGAACTTTATACGTTTCTTATTCTCATTCTGTCCTGCGGACGGCCAAAAGGGGCGTCGTATCGCGGACGCCCCTTTGGAATCCCCGCGCTCTTTTGTCGCGCGCCACGTAAATTAACAACCGACCGTTTCATCGACGAAATGATTCATCATGTAAACGCCGGCAGGCTTTGAAACGAGCCAACGTGTAATCTTAACGGCGCCATGAGCAAAGATGGCACGATTTTCAGCGACGTGTTTGATCTCAAGACGTTCTTGATCGCCAAACCAAATAGCTTGATGCTCACCCGCAACAGAACCGCCGCGAAGTGAACTTATGCCGATGTCATTGACATCGCGTATGGCACGACGTGACTGTCGCTCAAAGATATAATTCGAAGCGGCATTACGGGATGCAGCAATGGTTTGAGCTAGTGTTAGCGCGGTACCGGAAGGAGCGTCGAGTTTGTTGCGATGATGTGTTTCGACAATTTCGCAATCCCAATCGGACAAAGCACGGGCGGCGATCGCCGCGAGTCGATTCATAAGTGCCACGCCGAAAGACGTATTTGATGCTTCAAAAAGGGCGCATTGAACGCATTTTTGACGGACGATCGCTTTATCATCATCGGACAGCCCAGTCGTAGCAAGAATCCACGCAGCTTTGCGACGCGCCACTTCATCTGCAGCAGCAATAGAAGCCGCAGGAGTCGAAAAATCGACGAGCACATCAAATGACGGAGCATCAGCCAAAGACGTGACAACAGGCGACGAGTGCAGCGCTGCAATGTTTTGCGGATCTCGAGTTTCGATACGAGCCGTAATTTCAATATCGTCTGTGGCCGAAAAAGCTTGTGTGAGCATGCGTCCCATGCGTCCACCCGCACCTAAAATTGCAACACGAATCATAGTTTTACCTCACGCAAAAAGTCAGCAAAAGGAGCGCAAAGCGCATCCGTCTCTTCTGATGTCATTTCACAAAGCGGCATACGGAGTTCGCTGGGATAATCGAGTGCACAACGAGAGAGCATCATTTTGACAGGAATCGGCGATGTCGTCGAAAACAGTGCCATACAAAGGGGCAATTCTTTGAGGTAGCAGGCACGAGCAAGATCAAGATCGTGGCGATTCGCAGCATCACAAAGGTCGTGCATAAGTTTGGGCACAATATTGGCTGTAACGCTAATGACGCCAACGCCGCCGACACTCATAAACGGCAAGCAGGAATCATCATCGCCAGAGAACATCAAAAAGTCGCTGCCAGCTTCGATACGCGTTTTAGCGGCAAAGACCATATCGCCCGTGGCATCTTTAGTTCCGACGATATTGGGATGTTTGGCAAGTCGACCCAGTGTTTCGGGCATGCACTTGCAGCCCGTACGACCTGGGACGTTGTAAACGAGCAGTGGCAGATCAGTCGCATCAGCAACCATCATAAAATGGCGATACATGCCTTCTTGATTGGGTTTATTGTAGTACGGCGTAACAGCCAAAACCCCATCGACGCCACAATCTTTGGCCAAATGCGCATTATCGATCGTCGAACGAGTGTCGTTGGTACCGATCCCCATAACGACCGGTACGCGCGCATGGCAGAGTTCAACAGTTTTATTGACGACAGCGCGCCGTTCATCTGCAGACATCGTTGCGGCCTCGCCCGTCGTTGCGACGACGACGATGCCGTCAATGCCATGATTGAGCAAAAAGTTGATATGGCGCGAAAGCGCTTGAAGGTCTGGTGCACCTCTAAACGGCGTAGGGATTGCAGCCCAAGCGCCTTTCCAGTTAAGTTTGTTCATAAGTCTCCTTTGATGGGGTGATGCCAAAAAAGCATCCAAACGTAGTGCATTATACTTCATAATATAATTTAGAGCATCATTGCAGTCCCACTAAAGATTCTCATTGATTGCAATGAAAGCAGCTCATGGTAAAAACAAATTCAGTTTTCATCCACCTTTTGTCCTGCGAACGATCTCAATGGAGCAAAACAGCCGCCAGAAAAGCGCTGCGCTGCGCGTATGGACGGCCTTTGGCCGGAGAAGCGCAGCGGCGAGTCGCGTATTGGCAAAGCCAATAGCGACCGCAAAAAAGAAAAGCAAAGGCTGCGCTACAAAACAAAAAGGCCGCTTCCTAAGAAGCGGCCTAAGTATAGATTAAGTAGAATTAGTTATTAGATTCCGGCTCATCGGAACTTTCGGGTTTGTCGGAACTTTCGGGTTCGTCGGAGGGCAAGAGAACTGAGGCTGGTGCAGCGGACATGTTCTCCGGAGCACCTTCAAGGACTGCACTGTCTGCGCCCAGAACATCCTGACGCGAAGAGTGCATGCGAGCCCAGCGCATGAGACCGGAAAGCAGAAGCAACGAGGCAACTGCGCTGATAATCATGGCAACGCCCGTCAGGACACCGAAATTGCGCATCGGGAGCAAATCGCCGAAATAAAGAACCGAAAGCCCAAGACCAATTTCGAGCGCGTTGATGACGACGCCCCATCCCGTCGTTTCGATCATATGGTCGCTAGCGATTTTGCAAGCTTCCTGCGTTTTTGCGGGACGCCCAAACTTCCAGATCAGGTGGCAGGCGTAGTCGATACCAACCGAGAGCGAAATCGCGGCAATCATGGATGAACCGACGTCGAGCCCGAGACCAAAAACGCCCATAACGCCGAACGTCAAAATGACCGTGATCATAGCAGGAATGATCGAAATAACGCCCATATGTAAGCTCATCGAGAAGAAAATTAAGCAAATAAGGACCATCACGAACGAATAAACGAGCGAAACAACCTGGTTGTGTACGACAGAATCGGTCATAGCCTCGTAGATGATCGGGTAACCCGAAGGGATAACTTCAATTTCTTCGCCGACGTGCATTGCTTTATGGAGCTCATCTTCCAACCATTTTACGGAGTAGGTATTGTTCTTTATGGCATCAACGATAGCATTTGCGAGCGTATCGCGATTGAGTTTCTCCTTATCGAAGTAATAGATGCGAGCGACGTCGAAGAGCTTTGAGCCGAGGAGGTCATTGACGGATTCTTTCGTGATGGACTCAGCGGATTCGATTGCCTCGTTGATGTCTGCAGCGATTTGTTCCGAATGGAACTCAACGTTATATTGAAGAAGATCGGTCACCTTATCGCGCGGCAGGAAAGCGTTGTCGTCCGCAAGGCCCCAAACGGCACTCTTAACGAGTTCATCAAAGCGTTCGGAGGGATCAGAGACGTTTGCAGCTTTAAAGATTGCAGCGGCACGAGCATCGCGAAGTTTAGCCTCACTGACGTTGTTCAACGCATTGTAAATGTAGGTCACAGCACGACGCATACCCGCTTCGTCTTCGAGTTCTTCGGGATCAGCATTAGCTTTGATGAGGTCGAAGAGGAATTCTTCGGTATATTTTCCTTCCATCATGGCCGTATGGATGATGTTGGTAATGCCATCGAGTGTCGGCGTATTTTCTTCACGTTCGTAGTCAAGGTAAACGGAGGCATCTTCCTCGTCGAAGAGCATCATATTGATAGGCCCACGAAGATCAGCTGCTTCAACCGTAACTTTAGTATTCCAGATAGCATCTTCGATGGCTTTGTCTTCGATATCCTTTTCGACGAACTGTTTGCCTGTCGCAGGATTATTACGAAGCATATAGGCCTGGAGGATCCAGTGAATATGCTGAATGACTTCATTTTTTTCGATCGCGATGGCATTTTCATTCATCTTATCGCGAGGAATTGCGACGCGAGCAGAGAAGATCGGCTCCATCTGTTTTTGGAGATCGCGAGCGATCTGAGCACCTTCACTCAGGTCTTTATCTTTGACGCGAATTTGCATGAGGGAGTGATGCCAGTTCATATCAGGCGAACAAGTCTGAAGGCATGATCCATCTGTGGGGCTGACGCATTCTGGCAAGCAGACACCGTTGCGCGTAGGCACTTCGCAAGCGCACATAGCTAATTCCATGGCAACCGAAGCGTCATTGGAGAAAGCTAGGGCCGTGAGATTTTTGGCCTGAAGCGGATTGTCGGTGATATGGGTACCATCGCCCATTGAGCCACCAACGAGGAAAACGACGTCAGATATCGATTGAATACCGGCGATACGCGGATGTGCCTTGATGTAAGCCGTCATGCGTTCGACCTGACGCAAAACGAGCGGTGACGAAACATCACCGTTGATTTCAGTCTGAATGAAGTTTGCACCACCGAAGTTTTTAACCATGAAATCATCTGAGATCATGGGTTCACTACCTTCAGCGAAGTAGGAAGAGTTACCGCCGCTTGGATTAACTTTCGAAGCAAAGAAGCCGCCCACAGCGAAAAGACAAACGACGACGATAGAAGCGATGACGCCATTGCGGTAGACAGCTTCAGAGCCTTTTTTCATGGCATTGATAGCCCACTTAGGTGCACGGCCTTCTTGTTGAGGTTTAATTGGCAGGAGCACGCAAGCAGACGTAACAACCCAAAACGTGACGAACATAATCACGATCGTCGAAATACCCATTGCAGCACCGTACTCGACCATCGGATCTGTATCCATAGCGCAGAACGAGAAGAAACCGGCAGCTGTAGTGGCAACGCAGACAATAATTGGAGGACCGGTATGAATGAGGGCCTCTTTCATAGCCTCTTGGCGCGTCATTCCCGAGTCAAGATTCGAGAGCATCGAATTGAGCAAGTGAATCGAATAAGCACTACCAAGCGCCAGAAGCAAGATCGGCAAACTTGTCGAGATCAAGGTCAACTTGCAGCCGAACAGATTCATGCCGCCCATGACCCAAACGATCGAAACGCCGACGCTAAAGAGGGCAATGAGCGTAGCAAAAATGGATTTGCTCGTAAGCAGAATAATGCCGATAACGATCAGTGCGACCCACGGCATAAGTCTATACATATCGCCGCGCGCCGTATCTGCTGAATACGAACCGATAAACGGCGAACCGCCGTAATAGATATTGACCTTATCTTGCAGGCCCATTTCATTTTGGACTTTGATGATGTGCTCTTTAATTGCATCTGCAGCGTCTTTAACGACGACATTAGCATCATCGACCTGCGCATAAACGGCAGCAGCTTTGCCGTCATCACTCACGAGAAAACCATTGACGTGATCCAGAGTTCGACTGTGATCATAAACGGTCTTAAGCGTTTCAGCGATCTCATCTGCTTTATCTATAGCAGCCTGACTACCTGGGGCAGGCAATTCAGGTACAAGGTCAGTTACAGATGAAGTAATTTCACCATTTTCAGTAACGCCATGACCAATATCCTGGATTTCAGTAAAGCACGTCGTATTGCTGACGCACGGTGTCATGACATATTCACCATGTGCATCGAGAATATAATCGCCTTCTTTGTCAATTTTTTTGCATTGAAGCGTTTTAAACTCAGTGGCGTATCGTCGGATCAGGGTAATATCTTCAAGATTAAACAAGTTCCCATCGTCATTTGCTTCAACGCCTACGATCGCCATCTGCAGTCCATGAAACTTATCGCTCACGTCTTTAAACTTGACGATCTTTTCATCATCCTGCGGTAAAAACTTGATAACATCATCATCATTTTGGATGGTCATTGCAGGTTTTACCAAGAACGCAGTCGCCGCAATTATCAACACCAGCATGAAAGGAGCCAGCTTCATAGCAGGTGTGGACAAGGCAAGACTGATGCGTCCAAGCAGGGAAACATCATTGTTTTGTTGCATTCAGTCACCATAAAAAAAGGGCTGCCATAGCAGCCATGTGAACAAATCAAAAAAGCGAGCCATGCAACCACTCGCTCATTTACGCGCGCGCGATAACGAAGGAACAATCAATTTGTTCAAAATTTAAAAACAATTTTGCCCTAAAAGTATTCTTTTTCGCCTCTTAAAATAGATACATCAAGTTAAAAACAAACAATCAACATTTAAAAACAACTATAAACTTATTTATATATAAGACTTATTCACAAACTTTCATTTTACAATTACATTTATATACAATTAGACATATATACTATAAATAGTGATCAGAGACCTGATCTAATCATGTTTATGGAAGGGGGAAGTCTCCCCCTGAGCGGCTATTATCTCGGCAAACTATCCTATTTTCATAGAGATTTTATCCATTATAATAAGATTTCTGCTTCTTGCCTTGATAATACGCCGCTACCCCCTCACCTGCAGCTCAAATTCTATCACAACACCACGCGTATCACGGCGCTCCACCCTATAGAAGCTAGTCGAGTACACTATAGCAACAAGAGCACATCAGATATCCACGTTCACTAAAGCGATCTAAACAAATCGCTCAAACGTTGTTCCTTTTATGCAACACAGTCGCAAGACATATATTGATACAACATTGTGATACAATTTATACATTTTTTTAGCGTAACGAAATCGTTTTCGATGGCACCACTATATAGAGGAAGCACCCTTGGTTATTTGCATTCCTCTACCCCAAACGTCATCAGGAGGAAATGATCATGTTATCTGTTTGCATCCACCTTCGCATCCGAGCATCGCCTTAACAAAGGCTCGAGGGCTCAACGTTTACTGACGAGCAAACACTTGGGCTATAAAAGAGTATGATCGCCGTAAGCTCCCCGGCTTACTACGATTGGAGTTGTTTTTCGGTTTGAACTCCACAGCCTTTTTGAGACGAGCATGTCAAAAAATGGCGAGCTAGCCGTAAGCGGGGCAGTTTGCCCCGAAGGCGGTTCAGCGCAAGCAAACCGGCGGTGGCGGCGGCGGGGGAGGGTACCAAGTTGTTGGCTAAAACTACATTCGTAACTAAATGAACGTTGTTATAAACACAAATGCACACAAAAAAACAAAAAAGCCTCGATCTCTCGAGGCTTTTTCAAAGTTAAATTGCTTATTCAGCGAACGATAAACGCGCTTTTATTAGATCGAACGGGTCAACCAACGCTGCTGGAAGGTCGAATCGGGAATATCCGTATTGATTTTTTCACTCGAAACGAAGTTCTCGGTCTTATGGTGGGTATCGCTGTCAATAACTGTAATGTGCGTATAGATCTCGTAACCATTGCCCATATTTTTGAGCGTGTCACGGGTCTGGGTTTTAAGGGATTTACCGGACTCATTGAAATACTCAATGTAGTCCATCAAAAGACGTTTGCGATCAATTTTAATGATAAGTTTGGGATAAGGAAGGTCTGTCGTCGGTTTAATTTTAAGCTCAAGAACGACGTGATCATTTTCATTCAACGAAATGATCTTGACGACATCATAGTCAGCAGCCATGTTGACCATACCCATATCGTCCATCGCCCAGTCTGAACCGTAGAACGACTGACGTTTGGAGTGCGTGCCTACGCGACGCGCTTTTTCGGAGCCAGGAAGACGAGCATAAACTTCGTCACGGCCTTTCATAACGACGCCCATACCGCGCATTTCAGCGGGAGCATGAAAACGAACTGAACGTTTATTGTTGCCTGCGCCAGCTTCGACCTTGGTATACGTCGTAAAATCGTACGCAACATCGTGATGAACGCCACCGTTCAAAACCATTTTCGTTTCAATGATCTGATCTTTAAACGGGCTGTGATTTTTGTCAACCTGTTCGAGCATACGCGTTGCACCAGCAAGGTCGCTTGCATCTTTAATATATGCCGATGCATCAGAGCCGGCAGCAGGAGCAACTGCAGCACTGCCACCATCTTGGGCAACTGCTGCCATAGGGGCAAACATCATCAATCCAGCAAATACCAACGCAATTTTATTAAACTTCATTGTTTTCTCCTCTATGGATACTAATCGTCATACACAACGCCATGAACAGGCACGACGCTTACATCACCCCATAAACGCAAACGCCGCG
Organism: Myxococcota bacterium; assembly: GCA_045599585.1. Classification (GTDB taxonomy): domain Bacteria; phylum Myxococcota_A; class Bradymonadia; order UBA4248; family UBA4248; genus RGIG464. The sequence goes on along the minus strand of JAZRWH010000182.1, from coordinate 13,839 downwards.
CCATTATTCACTTTTTTTTCACCGACTCGATGCCTCGCTTTTTTATACGCTCGTTTTTTCTCCACCAACATACGCACACTTGCAATGCCATCGGTCAAATCATTAAGGCACGGTCTTTTATATTTTCTTTGAGGGGGAAGTCTCCCCCTGAGCGTCTATTTTACGCATGACATCGCAAAAGCGCTATAACAGCGCCCTTGCGATGTTGCGTAAAATACGCCGCTACCCCCTCTTGCTAAATTGCAATTCAACAATTGTAATATAATGTCGCTTTAGATCAAAAAAAATATAAAAACGACATTATATTACAATGTAAATTATAGTCTATTGTAACCTATCTACGCATTGCCAATCATTACTTGGCTACACATACAGGCGAATTATCATAGGGAAACGTCGTTTCATCAGCAATCCACTGATTAAGCACTGAGGCTTCAACTGTCTTTGAACATACAGCAGCATCAAAAAAGTCAACAATATCTGAACCTGTACACGTGCGATACCCTGAAGAACCATCCAAATAATAATTATACTTTTGAAGATTGAGATATCGATCACTCTTCAAAATGTTCCATATTCCCTTCGTTCCAAGTGCAATACTATCCTCGCTGTTGGGCGCATCCGCGATGTCATTGCCATCCCAAAGATCAAAGAGTACAGACGTGACCCAGGCTTCACTCAGTTTCTGCTTCATTCCATTCTCATCTTCCAAGCTCGGCTTATCAATGGACATAATACCAATTGTTCCATTTTTTACTCGCCCTTTCATTTCAACATAATCAAGCCAGTAACTGCCAGAATTCAATAAACGCCAATAATCCGTTACAGGTTCGCCCTTTTCGATACTACGGCTCATTAATGAATAGAACGTTGCCCAACCTTCGCCCCAGGCCAACTTCGGATCTTCTGCCGAACTGATATTGTGTTTGCCACCATTGGAATTGTCACGACGCTTGTACAAAACGTAATGTCCAAACTCGTGCAAAATCGTTGGAAGCCCCCATGCGGATTCATCTTTAACAGAACCGCCAACTTGCATCGTCGAAGCCACAGTGTACTTGCCCTGACTTGAAGAAATTTCCATGGGCAACGCATCTATGTAACAAGTGCCGCAATCCCATACCATGCCCTGCTTCCAGACGACAGCCATCGAAGGAAGATCTGCCAATGACTTCTCAAACCCAGTCATAATCAGGCTCTCATAAGCCCACTTAAGCTGCTGATAAAGGTACATTGCGCCCGAACCCTCGTTCGTCGAAACCAGAATTGCACCCATATCACCGGGATCTTTAGACGACGCAAAATCACCAAGCTTCATGTTCCACGACCAAACATCAAACGGCGTTTTCGTCGAAGCCATCATCAAAGCAATCTTCAAATCGTTCGCTGCAAACCAAAGTGGTACGACAAACAATTTGTCTGTACTGATCGGAAGACGCGTCGTTTCAATGTTAAAAGATCCATCTTCCTCAACAAAGCCTGAGCCAATGAGCTCCGTACCCGCTGAATTATATACATAAAGCGGCAATTCTTGTGCAGAAACCTCTTCTATACCATCAAAATACGGAATAAAGGCATCTTCTTCTTTAGTTGAAATGCGCTGTTTTTCGTAAAACAAAGCCCCCTTAACACGCCATGGCATGCACTTAGCCGTAGCATCGTTACAGGTTTCGTTTGATCCACACGAACCACAACTGCCGCCGCATCCGTCATCACCACAGGAACGTCCGTTACACTGAGGAATACAGGCTCGACATTTACCACCTACGCAGTCCGAGTTTTCACCACATTTACCGCAAACCCCATTGCAACCATCAAAACCGCATTCGCGCCCATCGCACTGAGGCGTGCAGCTTACGCTAAAGCAATAGCCTTCAACGCAAGACTGACCGTTTGAACACGTGCCGCACAACCCGCCACAACCATCATCTCCGCATACTTTATTCGTACACTGCGGTTCACACACACCCGTATCCAGCGTTCCATCGCTGCGATAACACAGGCCATCCGTACAAACAGATCCCGTGCGACAACTGCCACACACGCCTCCACAGCCATCTGCCCCGCAAACACGCCCGTCACACTGAGGCTTACATACATCTTCTGAATCACTGTCGTGGTTCTCATTGCACGAAATAAATGCCGCAGCACTCAAAATAAGAAGTACAGCGCTTATTGGTTTTGTAAATTGCATTCTATTTCACCAAAATTAACATTTTTGATTTATTCAAATTTATTTATCGGCGCAGCTAGAGGCTAAGTCACCGACCTACGCGCCGCAGGCAGAGGGGGTAGCGGCGTATCATCAAGCCAATGGCAGCAAATCTGAGGAAGCACGCGTGACATTCGAAATACGTGACACTACACGAGAGAAAACGAAAAAACGCGTGCTGACGAAGAAAATGCTGCCTTAGGCGAAGATGATAGACGCTCAGGGGGACACTTCCCCCTCCCTATTTATCAGATTAAAAATCATCTTCAAGCGGCTCAATCGGTACACCCGCAGGCAGATCCATCAAAGGCAAATCGCTCGAAATAATACGACGGTACATGGTGTCGTACTCTTCCTGCGAAAGCGGCGGCTGGCCTGATTCCGCGCGAATCGCATTGGTCAATGGACGCGGGAAATGATCGTTCATAAGCATGCCAAGCTCGCGGCATTCAGCAACCGTCGCCTCTGTCAACTGCGTCAAACCAATTTCACAATTATCACGTTTTGCATAAAATGCTGCTTTCAAAACCGCCTGCTTAATGTGACCGCCAGAAAGCTCAAACTGCTCTCCCAACAAGTCGAATGGTATGTCGCTGCGTACCGGCGCATTTTTCGGAATCGACGATTTGAAAAGGCGGCCGCGCGTTTCGCCGTCGGGCATAGGAAAATAAATGCGGTAACGAATACGGCGCTTAAACGCGTCGTCGATACTACCTTCGAGGTTGGTCGTCAAAACCGTCACACCTTCGAAATTTTCCATACGCTGCAGCAAATAGGCAACTTCGAGGTTTGCGTACTTGTCATTCGTCGACTTGACGCTTGTACGCTTGCCGAAAAGCGAGTCAGCCTCATCGAACAAAAGCATAACGCGACCGCGTTCGGCTTCATCAAATACGCGAGCGAGGTTCTTTTCAGTCTCGCCAACATAACGATTCATGATGCGAGAAAGATCAACGCGGAAAAGATCCAACCCGAGATAATTCGCAATAATGCTTGCTGCCATCGTTTTACCGGTGCCAGGAGGACCGTAAAACAAAACGCTTAGACCACGTCCATACGGAAATCGCTCGCTAAATCCCCAATCGCTGTAGATCGTGTCATGTGCATCGGCATAAAGCAGAACTTCGTTAAACTTGACGCGCTCGGCTTCGGGCAAAATCAACTGATCGGGCTTAAACGTCGACGGCGGCACCATGTCGGCCAAGTCGCTCAACTTATGGGCAAAATACGTACGACAGGCTTTATCAAGATCGGCAATATCGACCTTTTTGCGGCGCGCAATCAAGCTAAGACGCTTCGCTTCTCCGGCGGCCTGACGAATCTGCGGAGCACTCATCTCATAACGACGCGCAATCGCATCCACGGCATCTTCGCTCGGAACACGTTTTTCTCCCTCAAACGCCTCTCTCCACAATTCAATGCGGTGCGTAAGATCCGGAAGCGGAATCGCAATCTGAGGCCAGCCCGTCGTCAGCTGAACCATCCACATCGTCATTTCTTCCGTGCCCATCATAAACTGTTCACGTTTAAAATAGGTCTCCAAAACAATCTGCTGAGAACCCATGATAAACTCAGGCAACCGCGAACAACGAAAATACACAAAATCGTTCCCCAGTTTGGCTTCGCGGAAAAGATCCGAAAGTCGTGCCTGAAGCGTTTCGGCATCAAGATTTAATAAACTAGGAAGGTCTGCGCACAAAAGCGACTTGCCCATGATCGTCGCCACGGCATTTGCTACCTTCTCTTTGCCAGCTCCTGATGGCCCCGTCAAAACGGCTGGAAACGACTGCGATCGGATCAATTGCAATATCGCTGTCTGAACATAATTCACGAGATGCAGTTTATCGAGTGCAATCTCCGTCGTCGTACGCGTCGCATACGCCGAAATCGCCTCGTCGACCGGCATATCGTGCTGATCAGGCATCTTCAAAAATTCAAGCACGCGATCGGCTACAATCGCTTGACGGTTTAGCAGGTTGCGCTCAAATCCGTTAAACGGATGCACGCGTTTTTCAACGCTGACCAAACAGTGACGACGCAGCGGCGCATTGTACGAAAAACGACCCATATAAAGGTCTATCTTCTTCTGATTCTGATTCGCTAAAATACGACATACTGCGCCTACGGTAATCGACGTTTCACCATGATCCGCGACCGCAAAGTTGCACAACTCTCGCACGGCTGGGTTGATACCACAACCCGCTAAAAAGGCTAAAATCTCAACATCTTCGATCGTGAGCGAAAATCTTGCATAAAGTTCGGCTAACCCCGTAAAATTCGCTTCTGGATTCTCCACCCACTTCACGACATGCGAGCGCAAACCGTCGGCATACGATGGCAGCCCCTGAAAGAGCGAACTGTCTACCTTTTTGAGCTCACGAAGCGCCTCGGCAGCTGACATCCCAAAATTCGATGCAATCTGATCGTAATCACCGAGCTTTTTATCCGCTGCTTCGAGATAAATTCGAATTTTTAACTGCACAAAAGTCACAAGGCAGTTTAAATTCTGTATTTTATGTTCCTCTCTCATTGTAACTCCGCAGAATCTGCTAAATATAATTTATAGGGGGAAGTCTCCCCCTGAGCGTCTATCAGCCGCGCAAAAGGCGCCTCTTCTAAATTATTATCGCTCGTTCGCGCCGCCTTTTGCTTCGCTGATACGCCGCTACCCCCTCTCAAGACAACGCCATTCACGAAGCCTACGCGTACTATGGATTGTAGGTATAGCGAGCATCAACTTTGAGAAGTGAATCAAGTTTGCGGCTCGCTTCGTTGTTAACGTCGTTGAGCTGCAAAAGAAGCGTTACGAGATTATCCATAACGGGCGTAAGTTTGCGCTGCGCAACTTCTCGATATGCCTCAGCTTCGTCTACCTTGAGTTTTTCAAGTTTTTCCTGAAACGCTTTTGAAGCCATGCGCATCGCTTTGTCGTTTTTATTAAGATACGCTTCAAATTCCTTAAGAAGCGCATCCGTATCCTTCATATTGCGCGTAAGAATATCGTTAAGATTCGTGAGGTGCGCAACCATGCGATCAACAGGATCATTTGCTTTTGTGCCATCCACTTCGGGCGTCGCTTCGGCGCCTGCTGCAACACTGTCACTCCCGTCCTGCGCAAAAGCCGGAACAGAAAAACTCAAAAGACCTAAGATAAAAAGCAACTTTTTCATTTGGAATACTCTTTTATTTGAAAGGCTCGCCGCGAAAATACGGCCAAGCAACGACCTATTAGCAGAAACAACGACAAAGCGCGAATTATGCCTTCACATCGCGATGACTGCATGACCAGTCGTACGTTTTATCAGAACTTAACGCATCGTAAAGCGCACATGCCAGCGTTACGCTTCTATGCTGTCCACCCGTACAGCCGATGCCAATCGTCAAATACCGTTTACCTTCGCGACAATACCGCGGAAGCAAAAAGGTCACGAGAGACTTCGTTTTATCGAGAAACTCTGAAGCATCCGGATCACTAAAAACGTAATCTCGCACGTCTTGATCCAAGCCCGTCTTATGCGAAAGTTCGGGCACAAAATACGGATTTTTCAAAAATCTCACGTCAAAAACGAGATCTGCATCCTCAAGGATACCATGTTTATACCCAAAACTCACAAAGGATACACGCATTTTGGCATCATGTGATGCATACCGTCGCGTAAACCAAGCCCGAAGTTCGTGCGGCGTCATAGCAGACGTATCGAGCTGAGTTTGAATATAGGGCTCTAAAATGGTTAAAAGTGCACGTTCTTCACGAATTGCATCAGCGACATTGCCGGTTCGATCTAGGGGATGTACGCGCCGAGTTTCTTTGTATCGTCGCATCAAAACGTTGTCTGCGGCATCTAAAAAGACGACTTCAGGCGCATAACCACTTTCGCGCAAGTGTTCAATCGTCGCAGGGATCTGCCCCCAAAACAGCCGATCGCGAATATCAACGCCAACAGCCACACATGAGATCTCAGGATGAGGCCCCAAGTGACTTAAAAATTCGCCCAACAAAATCAGCGGCACATTGTCCATACAATAAAACCCAAGATCCTCAAGCGTATGCAGTGCCGTTGTTCTGCCACTACCGCCCATGCCACTGATAAGTATCAATCTGGAAATGAAGGTCTGATTCATATAAACTAGCGCGTCCTTTTTTTGATGCCGTTTGGGTCCATCCGATTCGGCTTCGAAACTAACGTGTTTTTACAGGAGAACCTCTTTATGAAACAATTGGTATTTGCAGCAGCCGCTCTGTTCTTGCTCACGACGCTAAGTGCCTGTCACAATGAACATGCACAATTTTGTACGCAGGTCTCTCAGCAACTCTGCACAAAATGCGTTTCTTGCGGCGCAGATGGCCTGAAAAAGTGCGGTCTGGCCGAAGCTAAAGATACAGCATCCTGTCAAGAAACGCTCTTCAACATCTGCGAAGCGTACGAAAGTGATTACAACAGCGAGGTCGCCCGAAACTGCTTGAATGGAATAAACCAATCTTCGTGTGATGCCCCTAAACCAGAAGCCTGTTCGAGACTCTTTTAATGAATTCAACGCTATCAGAACGCCTTAAAACGGCAGCCCTTAAACTTGAATCTGTAAAACAAAATATCGCGTCCGTACTTCGCGGTCAAAACGACGCGATTGACATGACGCTGATCTGTTTTTTAGCTCGCGGTCATTTACTCATCGAGGACGTCCCCGGAGTAGGCAAAACGACGCTTGCAACAGCATTTGCGCAAAGTCTGGATCTGCCAACACGCCGCATTCAGTTTACCAGCGATATGCTTCCGAGCGACATCGTCGGTGTCAACATTTACGACCCTGCGAAATGTGTTTTTACGTTTCACGAAGGGCCCATCTTTACGCATATTCTTCTAGCGGATGAGATCAACCGCGCAGAACCGCGTGCCCAGAGCGCCCTACTCGAAGCAATGTTTGAGCATCAGACGACGGTAGACGGCGTCACGCGTCAGCTTCCTTCGCCCTTCATGGTCATTGCGACACAGAATCCTGTTGATTTTTCGGGCACATTTCCGCTTCCCGACAGCCAACTCGACCGCTTTCAATTTTGTATTTCGTTGGGCTACCCTGCGCCTGATGCTGAACGCGAATTACTCAAACAGGCGACAAAACCTCCACAAGTACAAACGATTCTCAAGCGAGAAGATATCGATCCGCTGTTTGAATGCGTGGAAGAAATTCAAGTTTCGGATGAGATTATCGACGATCTTTTAGCGATTATTCATGCAACACGTAATGATGCACGCATCGTACAGGGCGCATCCCCGCGCGCTATGCTTGATCTCAGACGTTGTGCCTGTGCCAGAGCGCTACTTCACGCACGCGCTTTTGTGCTTCCTGACGATTTAGCAGCACTCGCGACACCCGCGTTAGCGCACAGAATCCGTCTTTCGCCACGTGCGCAAGCTTCTGCACACGACATTATGAACGAGCTTGTGAGCAAAATTTTAAGCTAACATCAAACTGGTTTAAAAATTTTAATTCATTTTTACAAAACAAGGTTAGCGCCCACGGCAAGAGAGGGTAGCGGCGTATCATCGATGCCAAAGCGTAGCAAAGCTACCACAACAATACGTTGCAGGCATCGATGATAGACGCTCAGGGGGAGACATCCCCCTCCAAATCATAAGTTAAGATCGCTATCGGCAACAAAACTTCTCAAATTAAAATGAATAGAATTGAAGCATTCGCGTTTAGGGACTCGCGCCAAAAGAGGTGCACGAGATTTAAAACGCTGTTTTGCGCCCACTCGAGAGGTTTTTATGAAATCGAAATTTTTACATAACGCCGCCTTGGCAATGTGTCTTGCCACAGTTCTTGGTTTTACAGCATGCGACGACGATAAAGACGATAAAGAAGAACAGAAGTTAACGATCAACAATCAGGAAATGTGGATCGGTGCCTCGTGCGAATGCACGGGCGATAACTGTGATGCCATGGGCATTCCTGTTCCGTCCGGATCGCCCATATCGGGCTGCATGAACATGCCCGAATGGGAAGGCGCACAGCGTATCTGTCTGCGCACCATTTCGGAAGAAGTTAAAATGGTCGCCCCGCCAACGTATTTCCCGCAAGGCTACTGTGCTTTAGGCGCTGTTTCTTGCACAGGAACCAATTTATGCCAGTTTGCAGCATACGGCGATGTCGACAAATTGACCTCTTGCCCAGAAGGCAGTGCCATGTTGGTCGGTGATTTTGATTATGAACTCTTTGGGGAACCGGCCCATATCATCAATAAAACGTGTGCAAAACTGTGCGAAACGGATGCAGATTGCAACAAAGATGGAGAAATTAGTTGCATATCTCGCAATGGCGTAAAATTCTGCTACAATGACTTTACGTTTAAGTACACGGGCGAGCCGACGGTCAAAGCCTATTAATCGTTCCTGTGTATTGCCTAGGTAACAGTATTTTTAAGCTTAATTTTCCTTCTGCTTTTGCAGAAGGAATCAACCTTTTTTAGCTTTTTTAAAAACTCAATGACATCTTTAAGGAGATTACAGATGGCTCTTTCCAACAAATTCTTAGCGCTTACAGCCGCACTTGCCCTTTCATTTGCATCCGCTGCATGCGACGACGATTCTTCCTCCAGCTCCGATAACCAGACTGGAGGCGAAACGGGTGGACAAACCGGCGGCGAAACGGGCGGACAAACTGGCGCCCAGCAGGATTGCGATAAAGGTGCAACGCCTGCCGGCACCTACAAATGTGACGGCAAAACGCTTGCTCTCTGCGTTGCAGGAACTTGGACAATCGCTTCCAAATGCGACGGTGAAACCCCCATTTGTGACGCTGAGAAAAACTCCTGCGTCGTTGATCCGAATGCCGTCAAAGTCCCCGATTGTGTTCAAGCTGATTATAAAAATGAATGCAATAGCGGCGCGAGCATCCGTAAATGTAATGCCGAAGGCAACTTTATTTTCGAAAACTGCGATGCAAATGAAAAATGCGCCGTTGGTGACGACGGTGTTGCCACTTGCGTTCCCGATATCGTCGAAGTCAAAACTTCCGTTGTCGGCGGCGCTTGCTCCTGCGTTGGCAACGACTGCAACATCATCGTTAAAGGCTCCGAACTCAAAGCTGCTATCAATACCCAGAATCCTTTGCTCTTAACAGCCAAGCTCATCGGCGTCGATGTCAGTGCTATCCTTGGCAATATTGGTGACAACGAAGAAATCGTTGCCCCGAACTTCTTCTCCAATTCTTCCACGGGTTGCGAAGCACTCGCTGCTGTCGTTCCCGATGGCATGAGCGTTGGTTGCTTCCGCAACTCAACCATCACCTTCCCCGAAGGTCTCCTTAAAGCAATCACCGCGATCGGTGCAAAACTTGGCCCCCTCGCTTCCATCATTCCTCAGTTGAAAGACCTCGATCTGACAAATGTCATTGCTAAGATGAATACCCTCCTCGGCAATGGTATCAATTTTACGTCGCCTAACGGCTACTGCCTCGCAGCAGCAATCGACATCGATCTCGAAGTCACCAACAGCATGATTACTGGCATCGTTAAGATGGACAATGTCAAAGGTATCCTCAACAAAATCAATACCGGCGACCACGACAAAGCTAAACTTGCCGAATGCCCCGAAGGTAGCACGCTCCTCAGCTATACTGTCGAAAGCAAAACCGAAGGCACGGGTGCTGCCAACGTTGGTTTCGATATCTGCCTCAAATCCTGCGAAACAGACAATGACTGCCGCAAAGACGAAGGTTATTCCTGCGTTGAACTCCCCAACGGCGTTCCCGCTGAAGGCCAGACCACGGCTGATCTCCCCACCAAAAAAGTTTGCTTCGATAAAAACAATATCGACTACTTCACAAGCATGACGGATCAGTTTGAAGGCCTCATCTAATTATTCATAGATTAAGCCTCATTTCTTAGCCTCCATACGCTTTCGTTTGGAGGCTTTTTTTGTGTCAAAAATATTGAAATAGTTCTGATATATACAAAACGCATATTATTAAATACAAAACTGTGACGTGAACAGACTTTTGCATATCTCATTCACTGCGCATTTTTATCGTTCATTTGATATGAATCATTCTGTAAAAAAACCTAATCCATCATCGACGAAACACTCTATCGATATGCTTCACGGAAATCTATGGAGCAACATTTGGAGATTTGCGATTCCCCTTACAGCCGCAAGTTGCCTCCAACAACTCTTCGTCACGGTCGATATGGCTGTCATCGGCAAATATGCTAGCAGCGACGCTCTCTCAGCTGTCGGTTGTACTACGGTCCTCATTAATTTGCTGATCAATTTGTTCGTTGGCTTTTCCGTTGGTGCAAACGCAGTCATTGCGCGCACAATCGGAGCTCAAAACAAAGATGCTTGTCAAAAAGCCTCACACACCACAATGTTCGTCGCAGTCATTGGCGGTGTGTGCTTGTCCATACTTGGTATCTGTGTTGCCCGTCCCTTACTGCAGTTGGTTAACACACCAGATAATATTATAGACATGGCAACGCTATACTTTAAAATTTACTTTATTGGCGTGCCATTTATGACAATATATAATTTTGGTGCTGCAATCTTAAGAAGTAAAGGCGATACCAAACGACCTTTATATATACTATTCGCAACCGGTCTATTTCACGCAATATTAAATATCATTCTCGTCGTTCCTTTTCAAATGAGCGTAGCAGGTGTAGGCATTGCAACACTCTGTTCACAAATGATCAATGCCATTGCAATTATTTATTTGCTCAAACGCGAAGATGATTGGATAAGAATCTCCTTAAACAAACTAAAATTATATAAAGACCAACTCATTGATATTATAAAAATAGGACTTCCAGCTGGCCTTCAGGGCATGGTTTTCTCTATTTCAAATGTTTGCATTCAATCGGAAATCAACAGTTTCGGTTCTGCTGGAACAGGCGGTTCCGCTGCAGCGTTGACCTATGAGTATTTCGCTTTTTTTGCCGCGATCGGTTTTTCTAGTGCTGCAACCACGTTTGTCAGTCAAAATTATGGCGCAAAACAGTTTGAACGTTGCCGACAATCCCTGCGCTGCTCGCTCATTTCAGGTGCAATCGCATGTGAAACCGTGGCGCTTTGTTTTGTCCTATTCAGCTCGTTTTGGCTCGGTCTAATCACAGATGATCCCGAAGTGATGCGTTACGGCACGAGTCGAATGACCCACGTCTTGCTCTTTGAAGCACTCACGACCACCTACGAAGTCACAGGCGCTGCCATGCGAGGTCTTGGTCGCTCCCTTACCCCTGCCCTTATTACAATTTTTGGCACTTGTATCTTCCGTATTATATGGGTATTCACCATTTGTAAACAGTATCACGATTTTGATATACTGATGTCTGTTTATCCTATTTCCTGGGTTATCACAGGCACGATGGTAATTACGGCTTACTTCTTAACAAAGAAAAAAGCCTTTAGCGAGCATTCAACCTTAAACTAAACCATTTTTTATTAATCATTCATCTAATACAATTAATATTTATTCAATTTATTATACAAATATGTTGCAAACACTATAAGGCCCAGCCTTTTCGCTAACGCTCAATACGGCTGGGCTGGACGGCTTTTCGCTAACGCTCAATACGCCGCCCAAACTATTTTTTCATCGCGCTGATGATCATAATACAATTTAAACAATCATCATTACGTTAGAACTTCTTAGATAATTAAACTTATCATTTAGTTAAACGCTATACACTTTTACTATTATTATAAACATCATTAATTTTCACTGCTGTCCCACGAAGTTTTCATAGAATACTCTGATAACTCTACAGTAGCTTTGTTTTATCGATTTATAGTCGTTTCTAAGCATGAAAAAGACTTAAGATTACTGTTAAATCGCCTGCGCGACAAAAAAGCGCGGGGATTCCAAAGGGCCGTCCGCAGGACAGAATGAGAATAAGAAAAGTATAAAATTCTGTAACGAGCGCATTTCGTTACAGTTAATGAGAATATGTTGTGGGACAGCAGTGATTAATTTTAAAATTTTTCGTACCCCGGATGTTTGCCCGTCAAATGATAAAACGATGTTCTACGGTCAATCAACACATCGATCTGCTCACGGCTAAGCTCTTTTGCACCACCAAGCAATTTTGTACAAAGTGTAATTTTTGCAAAATGCTCAAGAGACTCCATACGATAATATGCCGTTTTTAGATCACACCCAACAGTCAGCGCGCCATGAGCTCGAAGCAAGACAGCATCATGATTAACGATCCACGGCTCTACAACAGCAGGAACTTCATCACTTCCTGGTACGGCGTAATCTGCAATCGGCACAGCTCCAAAATTCAAAATTGTCTCGATCATTCCATAATCGTCAAGAGGAACATTAGCGACAGCAAAGGAAGTACTCATCGGAGGATGCGCATGAACAACTGCTTTAATATCAGGGCGTTTCTCATAACACTTGATATGCATAGCTAATTCGGTCGAAGGACGACGCTTGCCCTCAATGACTACCCCGTTTTTATCTACACGAATAAGCATTTCCGGTAATATTTCTCTTTTACTTACCCCACTAGGCGTACACAATATTGTACCGTCATCCATCAATACCGAAACATTACCGTCATTTGCAGCAACCCAACCTTGTTGCCACATGCAGTGACAAACATCACAAAGCTGATCAGCTAATTCTTTGTAATCCACTTAAAGACTCCCCATCACAAAAAATCCATGCACACTTACGTGATCAAACAAATCACGCAATAAGCGCTAGAAATCCAAGAAAAACTTATAAATCAAGTTAATTGCATAAAATCTACTTTTTTCAATCACGCTATGCGATTCCTATAATTTAGAACTACACGTACTCCCTCTATTGCATTATTCTAATAAACTACAATACAAACACCTTTTCAACCTACGCAGTCTTCATTGTCAACACTAAACTGAAAATGAAACTATTCTTTAAAACAGCTACTTTAATTTATTAAGATACTAAGTAAACAGCCATCATTTTGCATAATTTGTCCGCCTATAGCCTATGGATTCCGAGCTCTTTTATCACGTGCATAACTCACTTCGGCTTCAACATCCACGCTCGCCCGGTGCGCACGCTACTTACCTTCGGCTTCACAACGCGTGCGTTCGACTTACTGTTTCCTTTATTAAGATATTGAGTTCATGAAATACGCATACATTTTTTTTAATTTCGTTTGTCCGACGGACGCCCCTTTGAAATCCCCGCGCGTTCAACCTACTATTTCCTTTATTAAGATATTGAGTTCATGAAATACACATACATTTTTTAATTTCGTTTGTCCGGAAGACGGCCCAAAGAGGCCGTCTTATCGCGGACGCCCCTTTGGAATCACCGCGCGTTCAACCTACTATTTCCTTTATTAAGATATTGAACTCATGAAATACGCATACATCTTTTTTTAATTTCGTTTGGCCGGCAGACGGCCCAAAGGGGCGTCGTATCGCGGACGCCCCTTTGGAATCACCGCGCTCTTTTATCGCGCGTGCAGAACTCACTTCGTTCGGACATGCGCACGCTGCTTGCCTTCGGCTTCACAACGCGTGCGTTCGACTTACTGTTTCCTTTATTAAGATATTGAGTTCATGAAATACACATACATCTTTTTTAATTTCGTTTGTCCGACGGACGACCCAAAGGGGCGTCATATC
>JAZRWH010000181.1:0-7834 GCA_045599585.1 Myxococcota bacterium | reverse complement strand
ATTCAAGAAGTTCTGTCCTATTTATTACTCTCGCCATTGGTTCCTCCTGTCTCGATGAGAGTTTCAGCAAATTCATCTTACCGGAATTCCAATGGCTTTTTTAGTTTTTTCGATTTTGCGAACTCGTGTGGACGCTATCTGACCTTTAGACATTGAGATTCCGTAGGGTTTTGTGCCAATTAGGCGAGCACTTAACGACCTACATCTAATGCTGGTTTTGAGCAGAATCTCTGGAAAGCAGGTCCCTCGAAACATGAGTAATTATGCACAAATTATGCCAAAAATCATTTGATCGCTTTTTTTGCGCATAAACCGCCGTTCGGGATTGGAAGGAATCATTAAAAAGGACTTATATATACCGAATTAACAAAATACCTTTATAGGATAGTGGCTGTGTAAGGTATGCTTGGTCAGAAAATTCTAAAGACTGTCCGGAAAGAGGATCGAGACTTTCCTCCTCAAAAGATCAAATGAGGCAATAGCGAGTGAGGTGCTGTTCATTTTTGTCTCTTGCCTTTGCGCGTTCAGTGTCTATGGTTTGAGTCAGATGACTTTTAGAGCCAATATTTGGGCTCTTTAATATTTGGAGATGAACAAAACATGGAACGCTTTGAATTTAAATCAGAAACTAAAGAACTCCTCCACATGATGGCGCATTCGCTCTATTCGAGCAAAGATGTCTGCCTGCGCGAACTCATTTCGAATGCTTCGGATGCGCTTGATCGTCGTCGTTTTGAAGCCGTTACAGACGCTTCACTTTTGGCAGCCGACGAAAAACTTGAGATTAAAATTAGCGCCGATAAAGAAAATCGTACCCTTACCATCGAAGATAACGGCGATGGTATGACGCGTGAAGATCTCATTCAAAACCTCGGTACGATCGCTCACTCTGGAACAAAAGCCTTCCTCGACAACCTTAAAAAAGCAAACGCATCCGAACAAACCAACTTGATTGGACAATTTGGCGTCGGTTTTTACTCCGTATTCATCCTCGCCGATGACGTCACGGTTACAACAAAACGCATTGGTCAGGATAAGGCCTATACGTTCAAATCCAATGGCGATGGCTCCTATACGATCGAAGATGCCCAAAAAGACAGCTTTGGTACGCGCATTACTATGAATCTTCGTCCGAGCGACAAAGAAGATCAACTCGATGACTTCACCGACGAATGGACCATTAAGAGCACCGTTAAAAAGTACAGCGATTTCGTGCAGTACCCCGTTATGGTCGAATGCCGTCATCAGCACCATCGCGATGGCGTCGAAGAAGCTGAAGGGCATGACAGCAGTACCTGCAATGATCCGACGCACATGGTTTCTGAAATTGCTTGGGAACAGGCAAACTCCATGAAAGCCATTTGGCTTAAAAAAGAAGATGAAGCCACGGAAGAAGAATATAACGAATTTTATAAGAACCTTACGTACGATTACGAAAATCCCCTTCTTCGTCTTTCGATTAATGCTGAAGGTTCTATGGAGTATCGCGGACTTGTTTTTATTCCTGCTCGCGCTCCGTACGATATGAACTACCGTGACGCCAAATACGGTCTTCGTCTTCATGCTCAGCACGTCCTCATCATGGACAAATGCGCTGAACTTCTCCCCGATTACCTCCGCTTTATTAAGGGTGTCGTCGATTCTAGTGACCTCAACCTCAACATGTCCCGTGAGATCCTTCAAAAAGATCGCATGATCGGTAAGATCAAAAAACACGTCACCAAAAAGGTCTTGGATGCTATCGAAAAATTGATGAACAATGATCCCGAAAAATATGCCAAATTCTGGGATAATTATTCGCGAGTCATCAAAGAAGGCGCAGCAAGTGACTACGACAACAAAGATCGTCTCCTAAAACTCATGAAATTCATGTCGACCTTTACAGTCGCAGAAGACGAAAAGCCTGCTGTTGAAGGTGAAACCAAAAAAGATCAGAAATCCATGACAACTTTTGCCGATTACATTTCGCGCATGCCGTCTGATCAGGATGCGATCTACGTTATTACAGGCGAAAACCTCGAAGTCGTTCGAAATTCTCCGCACCTCGAAGCTTTCTTGCAGAAAGGTTACGAAGTGCTCTACCTCATTGATCCGTACGATGAGATCCTTTTTGCCAACGTGCCTGAAGTCGAAGGCAAGAAAATCGTTTTTGTTGGTCGTGGTGAAGTTGAACTTGGTACCGAAGAAGAAAAGAAAGAAAAACGCGAAAAACTCGAATCGCAAGAAAAAGATTTCAATGCGCTCATGACGGCACTCAAAGACAAACTCAATGGCGAAGTCGAAAATGTTCGTTTGTCTTCACGCCTTACGACGAGCCCTGCATGCCTCGTCAGTCAGGAAGGTGACATGTCGCCGCAACTTCAGCGTATTATTGCCAAAATGGGCAATAGCAATATGCCCCAGACAAAACGCATTCTTGAGATCAACCCGAATCATCCGCTTTTGTCAAAACTTCTCACGAAATACAGCGCAAATGCAGATGATCCAATGATCGGTAAATACGCGCAGTTGCTCTATGGTCAGTCGCTTTTGGCAGAAGGTTCGCCGCTTCCTGATCCTGTAGAGTACACAAAACTCGTGACAGAACTCATGGTCGGTTCGCTCTAATTTGAACTGATTGCCAAACTTAGGCGCCCTAAAATAGGGCGCCTTTTTCGTTTTTAGGCTAGAGTAGTCTGTGGCCGTTGGGCTGTATGACGATTGTGTGGGATTTGTGAGCTGCGCAGTTTTGTGCATGCAATGGAGATCTATGAAATACTATTTTGCGCCGCTTGAAGGCATTACGGGTTTTGCGTTCCGCAATGTTCATAACAGATTGTTTCCCGGTGTAGATGTTTATTATTCGCCTTTTGTTTCAGCAAAGCAGACGCATGCATTTGAAACGAAGGAAAAAAAGGATGTCGATCCGGCAAATAATGCTGATTTGACGCTCATGCCGCAGATCATGGCGAATCGTGCACCTGAGTTCAATTGGGCAGCCGATGAACTCAAAGCTCTTGGGTACACAACGGTGAATTTAAATTTGGGTTGTCCTATGCCGACCATCGTTACCAAACACAAAGGCAGCGGTATGCTCGCAGATCTCGATGGCTTGCGCTCTTTTTTGGATGCTATCTTTGATCATGCTCAAAAGGGTGGGCCCCGTATTTCTATCAAAACGCGTTTGGGTAAAGATCATTTAGATGATGCTTGTAAAATTATAGAATTATATAATCAATATCCACTAGAAGAATTGATTATTCATCCGCGTTGTCAAAAAGATTTATATAAAAACTCGGTTAACCTTGACGTGTTTGAAGAATGTATAAAACTATGTAAACACGAAGTCTGTTATAATGGAGACATTTTTACAAAACGTGATTTTGAATTATTTATGTCACGTTTTGATCTGGCAACGTATCCCCAGATCAAAGCAATGATGTTTGGCAGAGGTATGATTGCCAATCCGGCTTTACTACGCGAAATCAAAGGAGGTACAGCGTTGAGTAAAAAAGAACTCAAAGTCTACCATGATGCTTTGTATCAAAATTATGAGGCATTAAATTATGGTTTTTCTCCGCTTTTGCATCGTATGAAAGAATTGTGGTTTTATATTGGTGAATTGTTTGTTGACGCTGAGAAAGCAGTTCATAAGATACGAATTGCTAAAACAGTCGAGCAATACAGGCCAGCAGTAGAACATATTTTTGCTAATTATAAAATCGGTGGAAGTTTTGGTGGCTTTCGTAAAGCGTAACAGAGATGGATAAGTATGATGAAACGTAAGTATTATATTGGTTTCGCAATTGTTATGGCGGTTTGCAGTTTGTTTATGCTGAGTGGATGTTTTGGCGACTTATTGGAAGATATCATGAGAGGCGCGAAACGCATTCCAGCTGAGCCTGGAGAATTTGAAGAAAATGCGAAAAAATCTGGATTTACAGTTACAGAGGCAGATCCGAGTTCTGTGCCGGTATTGATTGGTGCTCAGGCGTTGCAGAAGGCAGAAAAAGATGGTTGTGCTTTATATTTTGCCATTTACGAGCCAGAGTTTTTTATAGACACCCAGGATAAGGGGACGAAAAACTTGGATGAGAGTATGAGCGGGCGTGTTCGAGCCAATTATGTCGCTCGTATTGACGGTAATCGTTCTGCAAATTCGAGAACAAATTGGAATATGCCGGGGTTTAGTTCAATTGCTAAATCTGGAGATGGAAAGTACTTTTTTGTGTCTTCGAATAGCAATACAGTGATGTATTTGGATGGTAAGGAAGCTTGTAAAGCAATTGTACAACCTATTAAGGAAACCCTCAATTATTAGATGATTATATGATTGTTTTATTGTATAATAATATAAAGGGGGATGTGTCCCCCTGAGCGGCTATTGGCTTTGCCAATACGCCGCTACCCCCTCTTTCTGGCGGAGCCCTGAACCTGACGATTTAGAGTATCCTTGGGTTGTTTTTGTATGAAAATCAATAAGTCACAATTTATAACAACTGTAATGAGTGTTTTTGCTATAACTTCATGTTCTACAGGAACACTCGATGCAAATAATGGCGTTGAATCACAAAGCGTATCAACGGGTTTGGATTCCGAACCTGAAATCGCAAATCGTAATATTTCAGAAGAACTGAATGCTCAAACTGAAACCGTTGCAGTTAGTCAGCGCGTTTGTCCGACGGATATTAATGCAGAACAACTTTTGCCTGGTGTTACACAAGAAATGCTCAGCCCTGATTATTGGGCAAACGATGATCGTGTTATTATAGATCAAAAGTCTATTCAAAAGCAAAATGGTCGCTTCTATAATCAGATGAATGACCTAAATACGCCAGTTCCTCAAGCGATTCTCGAGACGAATATGCGTGAGAGACTCAATTCTTTTAAGAAAAAGTTTGAAAATGACGAAATTATGTTTGTCGATGGTACAAGGCCGGATCTCAACGACTTTTCCGTACCATTAGAAGAATTTAAGTCAAATTATGATTCAGAAAAAATTCAACAATATATATTGCTGGAAGATGCAACAATATTATGTGGTCCACATGACCAGCCTTATATTAAAACGCAAAATGGAGAAGTGCGTTTTAGTAGAAACAATTGTTCTTTAGCACGAGCTCAGTCGCGTGTAGAAATAATATTTACACATACAAATGGTATGCGTTTTATACGAACTGGGCAAATGTGGGGATGGCTGTCGCCGAATGCGCCGTTAAGTCCAGTTTTGCCGCATAATAAACTGCCAGAAGAGGGAAGGTGGTTTGCGACGCAAGCTTTTGAACGCGATGGTCTGACAATTCCTAAGGGTGCATTTTTAGCAGGAACGAAGAATGAAGTATGGCTGGCTAATAAGACGGGTTGGCAAAAGGTCTTGCCAACGAGTTTGCCCGGGATGATCGATACACAACGTCCCCTTACGCGCAAGGCTTGGGTTGAAACGCTCATGCTTTTTTTGGGTGATCCATATGGCTGGGGGGGCTATGACGGCTGGCGTGATTGTTCGCGTCTTTTGCTTGATGCTGCGCTATCGTTTGGAATTCACCTCCCGCGAAATAGCAAAGAACAGGCTGTACAGACGACTTATTACCTAAAAGTTGCCGGTATGAGTCCCGAAGCCAAACTCAAAAGTATTGATGATGCAGCTCAGACGGGAATTGTTTTTTTACATTTTCCTGGTCATATTATGGCTTATTTGGGCCGAAATCGTGAAAATAAACCCATTATTATTCATGCGCTCTCTGAGTATATTCAAGCTTGCAAAGATGCACCGACTGATGCTCCTGAAGATACGCTTGTTCACGTAGATCGCGTTGTTTTAAGTGACTTAAGTTTGGGCGAAAACTCATCGCGCACAAGCTTTTTAGAACGCATTACGCATGTGTCGGTTATTACAAATATTTCACGTGATTCAAACAATAGTATGAATGTTCCGTGGCAAGTGACGCACGATTGGAATCCTCAGGAAGAAACGTTGTTTGCTGCTTTTTTTGAGCGCTTGTTCGATTATCCCGAAGAACCCGATAAAACGTGGACAAATTTGGGCGATGTTTTGCGAGATAGAAATCACAATATTTTATATAATAGTTTAGGGCAAAATGAAGAGCGCAATATTAAACTCGCCCCTGACTGTGCTGATTTGCCCTATATGCTTCGTGCGTATTTTGCATGGAAACGCGGGCTTCCGATGGGGGTTCGCAAATGCAGCCGTGGTACAGAAAAACAACCTCCAAAGTGCGGTTCTTCTCAATTGATGCAAGATTATCACGTTTCGGGCGATGAAGCGACGCGGTTTAATAAATATGCGCGTTATGTCGGGGCGTATCAAGTGCATTCGGGTAACGCACGCACGGCGCTCGAAGATGATAAAACCGATTTTTACCCTGTAGAATTAACGCGCAATTCGCTTCGTTCGGGGCAAATCTATGCCGATCCGCATGGGCACATTTTGATGATCGCGCACTATACACCTGATACAGCCGAGGCGCTTGGTGCGTTGCTTTCGGTGGATGCGCAACCTGATGGCACGATTACACGAAAGCGTTTTTGGAAAGGCAACTTTTTGTTCGATCCTTCAATGAAGAATGTCGGGGCTGGGTTTAAGGCTTTTCGTCCAATGAAGGGTGTGAGCCAGCTCACCAATGAGGCGCTCTCAGTTCAATCTGGATTTGTACCCTATAGTTTTGAACAAAAAATTGTACAAAAAGAAGTGTTCTATGATCGTGTAGAAGCTGCCATTCACCCTAAGCCGTTGCCAATTGTTGAGGCAGTAGCAGAGTTGACTTCTGCTCTTCATGAGTCTGCAGAGCGTCGTGTTTTGAATGTACAAAATGGAGATGACTATATTAACGCCAATGGTGCTTCGCACATGATTATGCCCAATGGCTATGCTGTTTTTGAAACGGTTGGCCCATGGGAAGACTTTGCAACGCCGTCGCGTGATATGCGCATGCTCGTTGCGATTGATGCTGTACGAGACTTTCCTGACCAGATTGCTCGCAATGCTGAGCGCTATAATCTTAATACGCCTGAAGAATTGCAAGCAGCCTTGGATGAGGCAAAACGACTGATTGACGAAGCTTTGTCTTCAAATTTTATAGTTTATAAAAATTCAAAAGGCGAACCTGTACAGCTTTCGATGAAAGCGATCGTAGAGCGAGCTGAGAACCTAGAAATGGCGTATCATCCAGCAGATTGCAATGAATTGCGTTGGGGGGCACCGAAAGACTCTGAAGAGTATAAAACTTGTTCACGGGTGGCGTCCCCCTCGGAGCGAGCTAAGATGGACACTATGCGCATCTGGTTTCATAAACGTACACGTCCTGCGCGATAATATTTATACTTGTCTGAACGCACGCGGCTTGCCTTCAGGGGGCTTCGCGTGCGACTGATAGACGAAGTTTTTCTTCAGTTCGTAAATAACATTTATGCCTTATCGATGCTTATGAATGAAGTCACTGCAGTCCCACGAAATTTTCCTAGAATACTCTGCTAACTCTACTATAGCTTTGTTTTATCGATATATAGTCGTTGCTAAGTATGAAAAAGACTTAAGATTACTGTTAAATCGCCTGCGTCGCGAAGCCGAAGGCAAGCTGCGGGCGCACCAGACGAGCGGGCGCGCATGTTGAAGACGAAGTCAAGTTCGCGCGTGCAGCATGTCTGAACGAAGTGAGTTCTGCACGCGCGACAAAAGAGCGCGGGGATTCCCAAGGGGCGTCCGCGATACGACGCCCCTTTGGGCCGTCCGCAGGACAGAATGAGAATAAGAAAAGTATAAAATTCTGTAACGAGCACATTTCGTTACAGTTAATGAGAATATGTTGTGGGACAGCAGTGGAATGAAGTATAAGAT
>JAZRWH010000180.1:0-7067 GCA_045599585.1 Myxococcota bacterium | reverse complement strand
TGTAGCACTTCCCTTTCGTTTAACGTAAAATGAGCAAATGATCGCATCAAACCTCCGTATGTGTAGTTACGCAAAATCATCATACACCGGATTGATGCGGTCCTTCTTCATTTTTATGCATTTGAAACGATAATCTACCGTCTCCCCCCGCGCGTCTCTCAGCAATGACAATGGCACGTCTTCTTCGTCATCATCGCGTCTCAGCATTCGATTCCTCGAATCTGCACATCCCTTGTCATCGCTGATACGACGCTACCCCCTCTTGCCGTCGGCAACAACCTAAGTCAACTGCCACCAAAACAATAGAAGCTGATAACCGATCCCCCAATCCCCTTACCTAAACAATGGGCGAATCATCTAATTTCATATCAGCATACTTTTGTACAACGACCTCTGAAAGCCCAAGTAGTGCAGCGATTTCTTGAATGGTTCTTTTCATGCGAAGCATGTTTTGAACAATAGATGCCTTGCCCTCTTCTAAGCCACGCACCTTGCCTTCTTCTAAGCCACGTGCCTTGCCTTCTTCTAGGCCACGCGCCTTGCCTTCTTCTAGGCCTCGCGTTTCTCCGCGCTTCATACCAAGTTCGTATATCATCCTATCATAATCGTCCATTTCATCCTCCTGATCGAGTGTCTCCTTTATTTCGCGATATCGTTTGGCTACTGCTTCGTCCTGCATTTCATCAGCATTTTCACAATGAAATGACTGCACTAGCCTACCTACTTTGGTGTCATCGATCAACTCGCCGTTTACAAAGTAAACTCGCGTGCCAATATTCATATCTTCGCCATCATCATCACACAAACGAAACGATCTAACGTGTTTGCCCTTGCACCACACGTTGCCCTTTTTAATAATAAAAATGACATATACTTCTCGATTAGAGGCGTAACCTTCCCCTTTATTGAGCCTATCGACTTTCATCATGGCCCCATAATAATCCGCACGTTTTAGCAAGTCCGGATAGTCTACCTGCTGTATTTCGATGTCATAGGGTGTACCTTGATCGTCTTCAGCTAACACATCGCAGCGAATATCATGCGTATCAAGCTTAGAAATGACATGCTGCCCCACGGATGAAATCACATGCAGATCATCTCTATCTAAAATCACGCGAATAACATGTTCCGCAGCTTCTGGATTGTTATTAAAATAGATAAATGCCGGTCCGTCGTAAAATAAACACTTGTGAATACGTCTAGGAATACCGCTCTCGCTTCGTAGCATGGGTAGCTTGCCGTCCGTCATCGTTGCCTCCCAGGATCAGACCATCGGAACAAAACACGCTTACCTAAAGGGCAGTTTTTTCGACTTTCGACAAAACTAAATTACGAACACTGTTGTATTCCTACGATGATGGACATGGCTAAAACAATAACATAGCGGCGGCACTACGCGCCCGTATGCAATAGGGCGCGCTGCGAGGCGTATCGACAGATAGCCGAGCTCTACTCAACTTACAAAGACAATAAAAAAACGCGCCCGTATGCAATAGGGCGCGCTGCGAGGCGTATCGACAGATAGCCGAGCTCTACTCAACTTACAAAGACAAGGTACTCGTCAAAACTAAACCATTGCCATCAGTGTCAATCGATTGAGAAAAGCTACTTTCTGTAAAGTGCTTATTAAATGCAACAAAGATATTCTCAAATAAAAAACTCAATCTATAATCTGGTGTAACCTCATCTATGTTAACGCTTTCTTGTTTACTCAGGAAGGGTTTGAAGGCGACATGGTACGAAACCAAAGCCTTGTCTACGTCATGTTTGCCCAAAGCAAGTTGCTTTGAGTCATACCCAGCCGTAGAAAGAACAAAATCTGTATCCGTCAGATAGGTGCCGACGACGAACATTTTGCCCACAATCGATTGCAAATTCATATAGAGCGCATCGTTTGCATTGGGGGTAAGCGTTACAAGCTCTGGTATAGCATCCTTCACCAACGGAGCGATCATCGCCAGTTTTTTATCAAACGCCTGACCGGACAAAGCGAATGCACCTGTGAACATCTGATCAATTTT
Source organism: Myxococcota bacterium (assembly GCA_045599585.1). GTDB lineage: Bacteria > Myxococcota_A > Bradymonadia > UBA4248 > UBA4248 > RGIG464. Next base: position 5,046 of record JAZRWH010000180.1, on the reverse strand, counting down.
GCGGGTCTCTGAATTCAAGCTGTCGAACGTAATAGACACCCCCGTAATACCTGAAATCAAACTGCGCACCATTGCAACATTGGCATTGGGTTCGGTCATAAGCTTTGAAAAATGCTTGGCATCTCTCCCGAAAAGACGAAGGAAATTACACTCAAAGCGTTCATGAGAACTCAAGGCAGTCGCAACCTCTACTAAAAGATCGAGGGTTTTAGTGAAATCCAGGTTGATCTGGACATCGAGCACAGATGCCTTGTCAGAAGCAAGACTCAATGTAGAACCGTGAATTGCCTGAAGCTTTTTGAGCGCTTCCTGATTGCTGAACAATAGGGATAGCTTCTGAACCAGTTTGTTGTCACCTTCATATTGGGCGACCACCTTCAAACCCGAAGAGAAATCGAAAAGCTCACTCAGTTCTGCGAGACACTGCGCCTCCTCACTATAACCAAACTGTTTCTTGGCATTCTGCAAGTTTTTGCTATCAACGAAGCCCGTTAAGTATGTCTTTTGATCAAGCTTGGGAAGGACATCATGAGAAACCGCTGTGCTGGCCTTAGCGAGGAAATCATTGTAGCCCTCGAGCTTTTCGTCAGCATTAAAAATGATGGTGAGGTGATCCTTGGACAAATGGAGTGCGAAATGATTAAACTTATTCGGTCGATAATCATCACGAAAGAAATGGCGATAAATATCCCTATGCCTTAAGGACAAAAGCATCCAAGTTTCGTCACCAACTTGTACATCTTTTACGCTGGCATCTTGAAAATCATTCACAATGAGTGGTTCTGCGCTTACAAAATTAATAAATTTTTCAAGACTCGATTTAAGAACCGTAGGATCTGTGACGTTCAAACGCGCTACGACATGCCCCTTCGTGGAGTACAACGCTAGGTTAAGATCCTGAAGATCCACGCCAACTTCTTTTAATTTAGCAACAGGATCCTTGACCCAGGGCATAGCCTCATCGCGCAATTTCTTGGCGTATTCAGCTCGTCGGCGCACTATGCTCCAATCGAAATCAGGCGCTACGATATCACCATAGTTTTCTGGAGTGAACTCTTCCAACTGGTCAACTTCTTCCGTTAAGAAAGCATTGACTGCGTCAGATGAATTGATGATGGCTTTAAGCAATGTTTGAATCTGAGGATGACGATTTGCCTGAATTGAAGCGGTGATGGCAAACGGCGTGTCCGCAGGGATATAAGCCGTTAAATCTTCTTTTTGATCCAAGACGGCGACAGCTACAGCCAAACCGCTTTCAGCAGAAGGAGCTGTCTCACCCTGCGTTGTCTCAGCCGCACCAGCCGGAGCCTGTGCCTCGGGGGACGGGGTCTTTTTGCAACCAGTAAAAGGTAAGCAAAGCGTTGCCATAGCAAAGACAAGGGGAAGCATTTTACATTTCATTCTAAAACTCTCTAAACATCAAAGCATGTACACAGCCTACCCCTAGGAATGCTTGAACTAGGCCATCGAGCATTCAGCTTGTTCATCAGGGAGAGCCACGGCGTCTTTTAGCACAATCCAAGTTATAAACACCACGCTTGTCGAAGCCGATGGCAAAAAAGTGAGCTCAGTGAGAATTTTGTTGTGAGCCAACAAAGAGTATCATTATTTTTAAGCGCTTGTATGTACCTTCGTCCTCCATGGAGCCTCAAATGAATCGAGAACAGTGGCAACTTCTTCGTCAGCTTTTGACGCACAACCTTCTCAAATGTCTCAACGACACGCTTGATGCGATCGAATCGGGGCAAGTGCCATTCGAAGCACTACGTCAACTTGGGCCTTATATGTTTTCGGAAGCGATGCCATCACCCCATCAGACCTCGATGTATGCAACGCCCAACGGAGATACCTCCTCTCAACCATGCAAAGATGTAGTACAAAACAGTACTAGCGCTTCGCACACGTGCAAAGATGTAGTACAAAACAAAACTGACGCATTCCTACAATGCAAAGACGTAGTACAAAACAAAACTAGCGCTTCGCAGATGCGCGAAGACGTAGTACATAAAAATACCAGCGCTTCGCAGATGCGCGAAGACGTAGTACATAAAAATACCAGCGCTTCGCACCACCGCAAATACGTGGTACGAAACCATCTACTCTCTTCTCGTCAACGTAAAGACGTAGTACATAAAAATACCAGCGCTTCGCAGATGCGCGAAGACGTAGTACATAAAAATACCAGCGCTTCGCAGACAGGCAAGGATAATGACTGGCGAACGAAAGTCTTCTTTCAGCCCCATGAACTTCACCGAAAAGATGGGAGCTTTATGCCCGAATCTGCCGTTTTGCATCTCAATCTCGTTTTAGCCTACATCGAAGCGCATCCAGGCGTATGGTCAAAAGATATCGCCGCTGCGACAGGCATGAAACGAAGTGCACTAAGCCACGTCTTGTACGCGCTTCGCCATCGTTATAACCGTATCACACAAGAAAGATCAGGTTGGGGATGGCACATCATTAAGACTAAAGAGTGATGTTTTATTTTTTGCAAACGAACGTCCTATAAGCATTTGCAAGGCTCACTACAAAAAAAGTTAAAAAATTCTGTCACAAAATGCCTCCTCAAGGGCACTACTATAAGGAGGAGAAAAGGGTTCTCCTCATAAAACCTTGAGGAGGATCATGTTATGCCGTCGACTGCTGTTTTGTTTTTTCATATGCGCGGCCCACCCCTTTTTATGTTTTCCCGTCCAAAGCGTTTGCGTTGACGAGCAAGAACACTTTGTGACGCAGTATGGCTCAAGCGATCTTCGAACGCAGCAAAGGCTGGCGCGAAGATAGAGTGGAGTTTTTCGGTTTCTCCACGCATCCCTAGAGGGCTTACACCCCTCTAGGGATGGCGCAGTCAGGAACGCTGGAGGCGTCTGTCCAGCACGAGCGTCTGCGCGCTTAAGCCGACGGCGGTGGCGGCGGGGGAGGCATCCAGATTCTGGAGCCCAAAATGCGTTATTAACAATTTTACACTTCGCATTTACCCTTGGCACAACAATTTCCGCGATTTTAGCGCTTCCATGTCAACATACGATTTAACGCCAAAGCAACATGTCAGCATACTGCTGTCCCACTAAAATTTCATAAAATACTCGGACAACTTTACAGTAGCTTTGTTTTATCGATATATAGTCATTTCTAAACATGAAAAAGACTTAAGATAACTGTTAAATCGCACGCGTCGCGAAGCCGACGGCAAGCAGCGGGCGCACCGGGCGAGCATGTTGAAGACGAAGTCAAGTTCGCGCATTTCGTTACAGTTAATGAGAATATGTTGTGGGACAGCAGTGATGTCAGCACTCAAAATCGTGTTCTGTACAATTCGCGAATCGAATCTTCTACTGCCTCAATGTGAGAGGAAATTGCAAAACCGCGAGGGGGTAGCGGCGTATCAGCGATGACAAGCATTGTCATTGCTGATAGCCGCTCAGGGGGAGACTTCCCCCTCCCAAGACTACTTGCCGATGCAGAACGTCGAAAAAATCTGATTGAGAACGTCCTCGGAGGCTATCGTACCCGTAATTTCGCCGAGCGCGTCTGCAGCCTCGTGAAGGTCTGCGGCGACGCACTCCGCAGGAAGCGCGGCGTGAACTGCGGCCAAAGCCTGCTCTATCGAACCACGCGCACGATCGAGCTGCGTGATATGGCGCTGCGAAGTAATGAGTGCAACGTTTTCGCGTGAAGCCTCGTAAGCATCAGCTGCGTCAAGCAAGTGCGATTCGAGCTGATCGATACCGTCGCGACGCACAACCGAAAGCGCAAGCTCGGGAAGTTCAAATGCAGCCAACGACGCCGAAAGTGGCACGCATTGCTCGACAGTATCGCATTTAGTACGCAAACACAAAACGCGTTGCGCTGCTTTGAGTGTATCGAAGGTCGTACAAATGACGTCAAGTTCCTGTTCTATCGCGTTCAACTCGACGGCATCTGCATTTGCAGGGATGAGCACGAGCAGCAAATCCGTCTTTTCGATCTGTTCGCGTGCACGTGCAACGCCGATTTTTTCGACGACATTCTGCGTTTCAGTAAGTCCAGCGGTGTCGACCAACGTAAAATCGTGGCCACCCAAGACGGTATGCGCTTCGATCGTATCGGTCGTCGTACCCGCGATGTCGGTAACAATGGCGCGTTCGTGTCCAAGCAAATGGTTAAACAAACTTGATTTGCCGGCGTTGGGGCGCCCAACCAGTGCGACGCGAAGTCCGCCAGCACGATATTGTTCGTGCGCGCGGTGCATGCGTTTCATAACGTCTACGAGGTGTGCAGACTCTCTCAAAATGCGCTCTGCAGGAAACGGCGCAAGCTCCTCTTCGGTACTAAAATCGATCGACGCTTCGACGGCGATCAGCAGGGACATGACGCTTGCGCGCAGCTCTTCGACAACTTTTGACACCGACCCCGAAAGCTGGCGATGCGCCTCTCGACACTGCAGGTCGTTTTGCGCGTGAATAACGTCCATGATGGCTTCCGCACGTGCCAGGTCAATCTTGCCATTCAAAAAGGCGCGCTGCGAAAATTCCCCTCGTGCCGCTGGCACTGCCCCAGCTTCAATCAATGCGCGAAGCACGCGAGACAGATTCACAGTCCCACCATGCGCATAAATTTCGACAACATCTTCGCCCGTAAACGAATTGGGGTGTTCAAACCGACAGACGAGCACATCGTCGAGCGCCTCATCCGTTACAGGATCAAAAATGGTCCTGTAATGCATGTACCGATTCTTCAGGGTCTTGCGGTGCAAACACTTTTGAATGATCGAAAAAGCCTCGTCGCCCGAAAGTCTCAGAACGCCGATGGCTGCAGGCGACTGCCCCGAGGCAATTGCCGCAATGGTCTTGTGTGATTCGTCGTAAAGCATAGTGATAGATAAAAAGTTCGTTAATTGGATCAGAATACAGGATGCTTTGGATTTTTTTGTGGGGGAAGTCGGTAGATTATCGTTTCAAATGCATAAAAATGAAGAAGGACCGCATCAATCCGGTGTATGATGATTTTGCGTAACTACACATACGGAGGTTTGATGCGATCATTTGCTCATTTTACGTTAAACGA
>JAZRWH010000179.1:0-14872 GCA_045599585.1 Myxococcota bacterium | reverse complement strand
GGGGGGGTCTCCCCCCCCCCCGGCGGGTTATTTGTGCTGATTTCCCGCACAAATCCGCCGCTCCCCCCTCTGCGGGGTTCCCCGCAACGCTCCCCCTAAACGATGTCAGTGTGTTTAAAAATGACACTAATGTTAATTGTATCAAATGTTTAACTTTTATATAAAAGTGTTTGCTCGATTTTTGTGTGTTTCATTAATATGCTTGTGTTTGTTTAAGCAAAAAAGCGTTGTTGATCAAAATCAAAACCTTAGATTTAAAAAACTCCTAAAAAATCAAAGCACGCATGGCGTCGTTGTGCTACAAGACAATCGCTTTTGTTTTTTTAGGGGTACCCTTGCCAGAAGTCTAAGGAGAACACGATGGCGTCAGCAGAAAAAATTGCAGCTCTTCAGCAGTTTAGAAAACAATCTGACAGTTATAACTACTACGAAATCCTGGGTGTCTCTCCTGGATGCGATGATTCAGCTGTCAGAGCTGCATATGTCGCTTGTACCAAAAAATATGGCGCAGACTTCTTTCACGGCGTAGATGCCGCGATCATGGAGGATGTCAACGTCGTTAATAAACGTGTTCGAGAGGCTTACGATCACCTCCAAAAAGCTGACAAAAGAGCTGCTTACGATACTGAATTGGCTGCTCTCGAAACGGCTAAAAAATCAGGCATACCTGTCCCCGAAGCGTCTAGCGATGTCGTCGATTTCGCTGCCGTCTTCGAAGGTGATCAAGCGCTTAGCCGCGCACGCGCACTCCTCGAACGCGGCGAATTCAACGTGGCTCTCAAAAATCTCGAAACCGCAAAACGCTGCGATCCTCAGTCGATCGAAATTGATGCCCGACTCGCTTACGCTCGCTTCATGCTCCTCAACGTCGACAAATTTGGCCGCCGCTCTAAAGAAAAAGTCGAGGAAACACGCAAAATCCTTACAGATGCTGCAAATGCCATGCGTGAAGCCGACTATATCCGTTATTACCAGGGCGAAGTCGAAAAACTTGAGGGCCATAATGATGAAGCCCTAAAATTTTACAAAGAAGCAAATCGCATGCTTCCGCTCCCGCTCTATCAGCGTGAAATTCATCTGATCGAAACCCGAAAGAATAATCCTAAGAATAACGCCGCTGAAGACGCTCCTAAATCGATCACGGATCAGATCAAAGAACTCTTCTCCGGCCTCTTTGGAAAAAAGAAATAGTTTGCCGCGCCAGCAGGCGCCGCTTCTTCTTCCTCTTTGCATGCTCTATGGTAGTCACAGACGATGTTCGATCAGAATACTGACAATGCTGGCCTCGTACGCGAGCTCATGTTTCAGCTCACAGTTACGAAAGCTATGCTTAAATCGGTTGAGCTCGACCAGATTCTCTACATCATTTTGTCGGGAATTACACACGGCGACGGGCTTAACTTCAATCGCGCTGTTCTCTTCCTTGCTTGGGATCGTCGAAATGAACTCCGCGTCTCTCGAAGCGCTGGCCCCGCCAGCGGTGAAGAAGCTCACCGTATCTGGGAAAGTATTAAAGCTGAGAGCCTCGACCTCCAAAGTTTGATTGATCGCTATACTTCAAAACCTGACGAGATCCAGTTTCTAACTTCGCACCTCCTCAGCTTCTCGCTTAAGCTCGATGAAGCAAAACCACTGGAATCTACGAATGCCATGCAGTTTGAGTTGCGTGACATCATCTCGCACTGCGTTGCAACCAAACAGCCTTTTATCGTGAACGGCATCGAAGCGACCTATCACGATTTTGGCTCGCATAACTTCATTACTTTCAAAAATTTCGCCGTCGTTCCCATTATTCTTAATGATGAAGTCCTCGGCATCATTCTCACCGACAACATTTACAACGGTCGCATCATTCGCCAAGAAGAACTTCGCGGTCTCTCAATGCTCGCTAACCTCGCTTCGATTGCCCTCGAACGTGCTATGCTCTATCGCAGACTCAGCGAAATGGCTCAGGTCGACGGCCTTACCGGCGTCTTTAATCGCCGATACTATGAGCGTTACCTGCACGATGAGTTCATGCGCTCAAGACGACTTAAGCGCTCTCTCAGTATGATCGTCTTTGATATCGATCTCTTCAAACGCTTTAACGATACTTATGGTCACGAATGCGGCGACCGCGTACTCAAAGAATTCGCGCAGATTCTTAAACAAAATACGCGCGAAGGGGACATGGTCGCGCGATATGGTGGCGAGGAGTTCGTTGTTTTGCTCACGGGCGAACATACGCCGCAGGACGCGTTGAGTGCAGGCGATAAATTAAGACGATGTGTTGAAACAACAGCGTTTTCTGGCTTTACTGCTGGGCAGATCACCGTCAGTGGTGGCGTCGCTGTGGTTTCGCCCGAGGAAGATTTTAGTCAGCTTTTCGCGCGCGCTGACCGCGCGCTTTATGCAGCCAAAGCTGCAGGACGTAATTGCGTCCGCCTCTTCGAAGGTTGATCGCTTCTTCGCTTTTATGCCGCTGACATGTGTCAGCGGCGCTTTCAACTTTTAAATGAGCAGCACAAAAAACGTTACGACTCAGCAGGGGTACACGTCATAAAGAAAAACGAGTGAGCGTACGTACGCGTAGTGCTCGCGCGTGTTAAAGAGGCTCCGAAAAGCCGATTTAACCGTAAAACGCTTATTCCAGTTCGACGTTGACAATCTGAAGACCTGGCGTGTCTCGCAAAACAACAGGGATTTGGACGCTCTTGCCGTGCTCATCCATGACAACAAAGTTTAGTTTGCCTGAAGGTTGTTGATCTGCATACAAAAGCGGAAGCTCTCCAAGACGGATAGGCGTTCCGTCGGCAAACGAAGATAGGTAGACCGAAAGATTGCGTTGCCCGTGCGGAAGCGGAAGAACGACGTCGACGCCTTCTTGGGCGGCCGGTAAAATTTCGGGAAGCGCAAAAAGATCTACCGGTTGACGCTGCGAACTAAAATGGTGCGTGATCAACGCTGTGAGGATGATTAAAACGATGGATGCAGCTGAAAGAATGGCTTTGGGGTAGGGAAGCTGCTTGCCTTTATGTTTTTTTTGCGGCACCGCATTCGTAACTTCCGGCGCTTTGAGGTAGTGCTTTTCGGCTTGCATCGCTTGCTGGATGACTGATGCCGGAAATTGTTTTTGGAGCGTCGACAGGATGGGAATGAGTGAACCTTTGAGAGGATGTTTCAAGGCTTGAAGAATCGTTGCACAAACATTCTCCGAATAAGCATCCGTAACATCAAGTGAACGAGGGGTAGTGCGTTGCATGATGAGTACCGCTTCGCAGATTTCACGGCCATCCGCAAAATAAGGATGTTGTCCCGATACTGCTTCGTATAAAATTGCAGCAACGCCGTAAATATCGACATCGTAATTGTCTTCTGCGCGCAACGTTTGCGATTGATCTTGAAGACTTGTCGTCGTTGAGAGCGCTGCAGAATCAAAATGTATGTCAAGGTTTTGCACGCTCTCCGTATTGGTTTGAGGCTGTTCCGTCTGGGGAGTCGCTTCTTCTTCGGTTGTATCTACAAACTCCCATGGCGGAAGATGGCGCATGAGATCAGGGGTGATAGGCGTATCTTTAAGCTTAAGCAGTTCGGCGCGGTTTAAGCCGATGCCCAGTGGACTTGTCGTGATTTCAAAACGATCTTCGTCGGTGACGAAGACGTTTTTGCTCGTCAAGCATAAGTAATGAAAATCGGCTTGATGTGCTGCACAGACGATTTCAGTGAGTTGTTCGGCTAGACGAAGAAACTGCCAGGGCTGAAGCGGCCCTCGAAGCTGAATGTAGTCGTAGAGCGGTGTCCCCGAAAGTTCATCCGTAACGACGAAATTGTGGCCTTCGCCTGTTCCAAAATCGAGGATACGCAGAGCATGAAGCGTATTAACGGCGCGATTTTTGAGCATCGCTGTTTCAAGACGTTCGTGCGCTCTGTCCGAAAGTTTTGGGGACAGCGTTTCGGATTCCATCCAAACATTCATGCGGCGTCCGAACGGCTGTTCATTGGCGCGATAAAGCGTGAGAAACGGCAGATTGCGTGAAACTTCTATAATATCGTAGTAATGCTGCAGCGCGAGGGTCGCGCCTTCAAAATCAGACATGGGCTGGCTCTTTGAGTAGTCGAATGATCGCGTACGTCGTGAACGTACCACACTTTGTTTACCACACTTTGCAAGATCAGGTTATTTTGCAACCTCTGAACGTGGTGTTAGGCGCAAAATTCTGTTTGATGATTGAAGTGCATATCATGGGTGGCGCTTTATTTGGATTTGGGTTGTGCAACCGGGTTATCGCCTGCGGCAAGAGGGGGTAGCGTCGTATCCGCAAGCCAAAGCAGCGCTTTGGTGCAGGCGGATAGACGCTCAGGGGGAGACTTCCCCCACCAGATTCTTTGCCTGTGCGGAATGTGAAATGAAGAAAGTGTGTTAATTTTGACGGTTTTATGGCTGCTTTTCTTGCCAAGAACGACGGGAATCATTAAAAGAGCGCGGATTTTGGCGCATATTTTGAGGCGTCAAAAAAGAGGAGCATTCCGAATGAAAAAATGGGTTATCTCAGCGCTGTTCGCTGCAATTGTTCCGGCGACAGCGTATGCAGTTACGATAGAACGCATCGCAGCGGTTGCTGGCGACGATATTATTACGCTCCAGGATCTGCGCGAAGAAGGTGGCATGCGTTACGCGGTCAAAGGACTTGATGTCCATGACATTGACAGTGATGCAAACAGCGCCGAAAAACTTGAGGGCTTGACGCGAGAACTCGTGCAGGCGCGCTTGATCGCACGCCAGGCCAAAAAAGATGATATTCACATTGGCGACAGCGAAGTCGACAAACAGCTCGCAGAAATCTACCGCCGCGCCGGGCAAAATGAGCAGGCTTTTAGGAAGATGCTCGAAGCTGAAGGAATCGATTGGAACGCGTATCGTCGTTATATGCGCAGTGAAATTGAGACGCAGTACGTCATTCGTGCCGAGCTCGCGGGACAAGTTCAGCCTTCTGAAGCTGACGTCATTGCGTGCGCACAAGATGCTGCGCCTGGGGCAGAACGCGGCATTTCGGTTACCATCCGACAGATTCACATTCCTGAAGTCAAAGCAGATAGTACTGCAGGACACAAAGCACCGGCGGCTGCCAAACTTAACGGTGCCTGGTGGAATGCGCTCGACGAAATGAATGAGCGCTATGCATCTGGTGTTCAAGAATTGGCGCAAGCAAATCCCGAGCAATTTGTTGATTACGTCCACAAATATTCAACGGGTCGATCCGTGGATCGCGATGGTATTCTCGGTACGTTTGCCCCGGGCGATCTTTCGGCCGATTTTAACGTCGCTTTTACGCTTCCCAAAGGGGGCATTTCTCCTCTCGTGACGACGGTTGCGGGGTACCACATCCTTCTCGTCGAAGACGTGATTCAGGGCGAATCGGACGCGTGGAAAAAGGCGATGAACGTGTGCCGTGAGCAGATCATGATGCGCGAGAGTCAGCGCCTCATTGAGTCGTGGATGAGCGACTTGATGGAAAAGAATTACGTTTCGATTACCGTAAACGACGATATCCGAAAGACGTCGACGGAACCCTAGTTTTGGACGTATACGAACATTTGGCGTCCAATATGCGCAGGTTGAGTGTTTATGGACGCCGTGCGTGAAAGCTTCGGGCGGGTTTCCCCAGGATCACTTTTGTAATGTTTGGGTGGGGGAAGTTTCCCCCTGAGCGGCTATCAGCTCTGACAAAGCCGCTTCTTCAGCTACGCGGCAGCTCTCGGACGCTCGCTATCTTCACCGCAGCACGCTTTGTCTTCGCTGATATGCCGCTACCCCCTCCAGCCTGCGGCGCGCTAACGAAAATTTCCTTCTCAGTGACCGGTTTGCTTTGGACTAAGGTGGCTCTCTGAGTAGGATCTGGCGATACATCATTTGTCAAATATAGAGGTCGATATGACGATTGAAGAACACATTTTAGAAATGAAAAAGGCTCAAAACGCCGTAATTTTAGCGCATAACTACGTGGTCCCCGAGATTCAGGATATCGCTGATTTCGTGGGTGATTCGCTCGAATTGAGCCGTAAAGCTCGCGAAAATGACGCAGAAACGATTATTTTTTGCGGCGTAAAGTTTATGGGTGAAACGGCAAAATTATTGTGCCCGAAAGCGCGCGTGATTATGCCTACGGGGAACGCAGGTTGTCCGATGGCAGAAATGTGTCAGCCTGAAGCGCTTCGTCTCTGGAAAAAAGATCATCCAGATTATCAGATTGTGGCGTATGTCAATACGACGGCTGAGACAAAATCACTCGTGGATATCTGTGTTACCAGTGGCAATGCCGAAAAAATCGTCACACAGTTGGACAAAGATCGCCCGATCATGTTTTTGCCCGATCAAAATTTGGGCGCAAACCTTAATCGTCGATTAGGGATGAATATGACGTTGTGGAATGGATTCTGTCGCACACATAACAACGTGAGCGTCAACGATATCATGTCCGTCAAGGCGCTTCATCCTGAAGCCAAAGTCATGGTGCATCTTGAGTGTAAACCCGAAGTCGTAGCGATTTCAGACGCAGCGCTTTCGACGGCTGGTATGCTCAAATTCGTCGAAAAGAGCGATGCTCGCAAATTTATCGTCGGTACCGAAAGTGGGATGCTCCATCGACTCGAAGTTTTGTTCCCCGACCGCGAGTTCATTGGGCTTACACCTTCGCTCGTATGTCCTAATATGAAGAAAAATTCGCTTGAGCTCGTTGAAGCTGCGCTTGAAGGTCGCGGGTATGAGATAGAACTCAGTGAAGAGATCATGGAAACTGCAGTGCGTCCGATTGAGAGAATGCTGTCGCTTTCTTAAAGATCAACTTAGCTAAAGGATGAAGGAATGAATCATTGGCAAGAAACGCTGAAAGGCGTGATTTTTGATATGGACGGAACGCTTTTGAACACGTTGGACGATATCGTCGATTCGATCAACGATACGCTCGAAGCGTGGTCGTTGCCGCGCAAAACGACGGCTCAGCTTCTTCCTTTTATTGGTTATGGCGCGAAACACCTTTGTCGCGGTGCGACAGGTTTAGAGGATGCCGCTCAAATTGAATTGTTTCACAGCCAGTATAGGCAGCGCACATTGACGCGCGAAGACACCAAAACGGAGCCTTATGCTGGTATTGAAGTAGTGGTTTATGGGCTTAAATCGCGCGGTATAAAAGTGGGGATTTATACGAATAAACCGCAAGCGTGGACCGAAAAACTGGCGGCGCGATATTTTAGAGCGAAAACGTTTGATGCGATTGTTGGGGTAACGGAAGGGGGATATTTGAAACCGTCTCCGGGTGGGATTTTTGACATGTGCCGTCTTTGGCAGATACATCCATCCGAAGTGGTCATGGTAGGTGATTCACCGGTAGACATCGAAACAGCACACAATGCTGGATGTGGTGGCATCGCCTGTACATGGGGCTTTAGGCCGCGCGAGGCGCTTGATTCGATCGGAGCAGATGCACTGGTCGATGATGCTGCTTCGCTGAATACGTTGCTGAACAGGTGAGTACTTGCCAACCAAGAGGAATGGTGGTAAAAGTAGAAACGATTTGTTGCGCCGTGATTTTGCGCAGCCTTTAAATGCGTCGAAATCTGCAGTTCATCGTAATTTTAGAGGGAAAAATGATGGATAAGTCTAAAAAATTAGTCCTTGCAATGTGTGTAGCCGTAACGTTTTTGACCGGAGTTGTTGGATGCATGGTCGAGACGCGTGACCTTGAGAAAAAAGACACATTTGTTTGCAAGGTGACGCCTGGCTGTATGGATAAAGAAACTGGTCTTTGTGTCGCAGAAGCTGATCTTAACAAAGATGGTATCCCCAAAAAATGTGAAAAAGACTACTGCGCGGCAACGGCAGATGATTCTTGTTTGACCGGCAGCGTTTGTATTGCGGCGAGCCGTGATGACAAACTTGGCCGCTGCGTCTTGATCGACGAAGTTGAGCACTGCCACGACAATGATAACGATGGTTTCTACGGTGCAGATCCTGGTTTCGATGATACGTGCGGTTTCACGACTTCGTCTCCTAAAGACTGTGATGATGGTGAAGCCAGCATTAACCCCAAAATGACGGAGTTCTGCGACGGCGTTGATAACTCCTGCGACGGCTGCGTTGACGGTATCTGCCCGAAGACGGGTTGCGATGAAAAAGGTAAGTACGATGGCGAAGGTACCTACGCCTGTGACTGCGTGACCTATCCTTCTGCTTGTCAGCCCCTCATTGAACTTTGCTTCGGTGTCGGTTCGGCCGATTCCATGTTGAACGTTGCTGGTGGTAAGGCTGTATGCTCGCCTAAAATCGGCGGCGTCCTCTACTGCTCCCCCGAAACAAACGGCAAGAACCAGTATCGTGTCATGAATGAAGATGGTACGTACGGTGAACCGAGTGGTGAGTCCTGCCCGGCAGATGATTCCCTTATGGTCGGTTCCACGCCTGTTCCTTACACTTACGACGAAGTGACTGCCTCCGAAGGCAATAACAAGTTGTATTGCAATGGTTACGACAGCGACTGCAACGGTACCATCGATTGCATCGGTGAAACCAATTGCGATTGTGAAGCTGCTTGCGTTGCTCCTATCAAAGGCAAAGATGACGATATTTGCTACAGCAACGGCGTTCGTATCTTGACGCTCAAGAGCACCGATACCTCTTCAACGAGTTACGACGCCTACCAGAGCAAAAAAGAAGATGATAGCAATTGCGTCGGCGTTATGCAGTGCAAAACCTCCGGAATCGGCGCACCTGTTTGTCACCGCGACGGCAAAATCCTCAAGCCCGATTGCACGCTTGAAGATTAATACGCTCTGATCGATATCATTAAAAAAGCAGCGCTTAATGCGCTGCTTTTTTTTCCCTTCTCCGCATTCTTGATGGTATTGCGTTGCTCTCCGGGCGTTTCTGTTGCGTTAATACAAGCTGTATATGCTTATTGCCCATCTTGTAATCCTATACCGCTCACTCAAAACCTCGAAAATGTGCCACCACTCACTTTTTTTGGTTAAATGGACGTGCGTGTATGTGTGATGGAGGCAATGACTCATGATTAAAAAAATTCTCATGCTCATCGGGATCGCAGCAAGTCTCGCTGGATGCGCTACTCAGAGTGCTGCAATTTCCGATAATGATAGAATTGCGATTAATGGACGCCTCGAAGAACTCGAAGCTACACAGGCTCGTTTGAGAACAAGAATTGTGGTTCTCGAAAAGAATGTTGATCAGCTTGAAGAACGCATTTCTCTTATGTCGAGACGTACGTCGCTGGATGCACGAGAAGTTGTCCGAATCGAACCCAACGATTCAGGCGTGTCCGCAAAAAAAACGGGGCGCTCATCCGATGCCGTTGTCTATGTGACGCCTACGACGGATGAGGTTTACGAAGAAATCGTCATTTCCGATGATAAAAAACGTGCGTATTTCGGGTCTTCTCCAAACACGGGCTCCTATGTTTCAAATGGATCCAATCCCCCGCGTGCAGCTTCCTCTGGAACGCGTAAACCCTACGAAAATGTAACCGATGAAAAGTTACCTTCGATGTCTGCGAGTGCACCCACAAGTACTGCACCTGTTTCGCCGATGACTTATTATCAAGAAGGTATAGATCTGTATCGCCGCGGGTTGTATGACGAAGGTAGAACGCGCTTCGAGGCCTTTTTGGCGACGAATCCTGAGACTGAGTATATTGACAACGCTCTTTATTGGATTGGTGAGTGTTATTACGGACAGGGCGCGTACAATGAAGCAGCAACCTATTTTCATAAAATAGTTCAAGAGTATCCCAAAACAAGCAAAGTGCCTGACGCCCTTCTCAAAGTTTCGCTGACTTATCAGCAACTAGGACGCAATGACTCTGCGCGTGAGATGCTTAGGTATCTTATGGAAGCTTTTCCTGGTTCAGAAGCTGCAAGAATTGGTAAGGAAAAGTACGAGGCGATGATTCAATCTGCTCAATAGTATAAGTTAGTTGTGGATAAGTCCTTCTAAATATTATAAAGTCAAACAGTGCGCTTTGTGCGCAGTATTACCGCCGCTTGTCTTTGGCTAGGGCGTTTTACGGAGATGGTTAATGAATAGAATAAAACGATGGGGCATGATTGCTGCATTGCTGTTGATGTCTTCACCTGCTTACGCTCAAGATGCAGCTAAAGCTGATGCTGCGGGTGGTGAAGCGTCTGATAAACCTACAGCTACAAACCGTCAGAGAATTGCTCGCGTAAATGGTATGTCCACTTCCTATAATTCGGGCAACTCGAACAGTTTAACATCCAGCTCCGGTGCCAGTGTTAGAACGCACGACGTTGTGGATGGTGATACGCTCTGGGCGATCAGTGAGACTTATCTTTCTGATCCTTTTATGTGGCCTGCACTTTGGTCTTACAATCCGCAGATCACCAATCCTCACTGGATTTATCCGGGCGATACAGTCTATCTTGAGCCCTACAAAGCTGAGTTGACTGAGAATCTCCCTGCTCCTGAGGAAAAACCGCTCGTAACGATTGGTGTTCAGATTTCCCGCAGCCCTATTTCTGTTCCCGGGATCTACCTCTCTGAAATTCCTAAAAACGTCGGTCACATTCTCTTTTCCGATCAGGAAAAGCACATGATCACGTACAATGACAATGTTCAGGTCGATTGGGTCGATATTGAGGTTCGTAAAAAAGTGTCTGTCGGTCAGCGCTTTGTCATCTTCTCCGAGGATAAAGCTGTTCGAGATGAAGACGGTGAGCCGCTTGCCAATAAACTCATTCGCGTCGGTGTTCTCGAAATTATCGATGTTCAAAAAGATTCGCTCGCTACAGGGCGTATCGTCAAGGCTTTCCGTGAGATCGAACGCGGCGATATCATTCTCCCTGATATGGACTTAGTCTTCGAGGCTACTAGAACGCCGAATACCAAAAACCTCCAGGGCGTTATTATCGATACGATCGATAAAACGAGTCAAATTGGCGAACAGCTCTTCGTTATCGTAAATCGCGGCTCCGAAGATGGCGTTCAGCCCGGAAATAGCTTCGCTATCTTCGAACAACGTGAAGGTCTGAATCGTTTGCCTGAGTACGAAAGTGACGATGATGATGACGACAAAAATAAAGACAGACGTGATGGCGAATTGGAACGCGATATGGATCATAGCTGGGTCTTAGGCCATGAACCGCGAGCTCCTGAATATCCGCCTCGCAAAGATGTTAGTGAGTTGTATGAAGATCGTGACTACACGTTGGACGATCTCCCAGTCAAAAAAATCGGCGAAGTAATCATTGTGAATACGCAAGATAAATACTCTACGGGTATGATCGTCGATAATAGTCGCGAAATTGCCGTCGGTACGCCTATCGTCATGATCAGAGGCAATTAATCCAATCTCTTTTGATAATGAGATCCTAGCCAGCATCTTAGTTTTGGATGCTGGCTTTTTTTTACGTAAATTTGATCAAAAATTGTGCCTTGTGTCGTTTGGCTTAAAAAAAGCGAAGCAACAAATAAATATGCTTGGCGCGCCGCAGGCTAGAGGGGGTAGCGGCGTATCAGCGATGCTAAAAACAGGAGCGTAAGCTAAGGATCAAATCGAATGATTCAACGAGGTAAAACGGACGAAGTTGATCTATCTTAGGCAGCGCTGATAGCCGCTCAGGGGGACACTTCCCCCATTTATATAAAAATAGTATACAATATATCTAAATTTGAATGTTTGTGTATAAAATGCATGTATAGTTATATTGGTTGTATTAAAGGCAGTAGTGTTCCGATGTTATCGTGTTTCCAATAAAGTGG
Organism: Myxococcota bacterium; assembly: GCA_045599585.1. Lineage (GTDB taxonomy): Bacteria > Myxococcota_A > Bradymonadia > UBA4248 > UBA4248 > RGIG464. The sequence goes on along the minus strand of JAZRWH010000179.1, from coordinate 3,105 downwards.
GGGATCCTGCATGGCGCCAAAGGTACAAAAGTAATTAAATCCGAAGCATGAAAGCTCAGCTGTTTGAGCGTCGTTGAGAGGCTTTTGTGTGCCGAAGGCCTGGCCCTTGCCGGCAAAGATCGAAGCCGCTTTAATTGCGTTTTGAACGCAGAAAATGCACGTCGTGCGAGGATGCAAGATCGGAACGATGGGCGAACCAGGCGGGTAGACGACGAGAACATCATGGTTGGCCTGTGCTCTGAAGATATTTGCGCCATCGAAGGCTGTCATGCGCAGACGTGAGTTTTTAACAGCGAGTTCTGTGAGATCGGGCGTTGTTTCTGGGAGCTTTTTAGCCACTTGATCGAGCTTTAAAATGAGTTGTTTTGCAAATTTTTTAGCCGTATCGAAATTTTCTTCAATAAATATGATTTTAGGTGAAAGACAGCCCGTTTGATCCCAAATAGAGAGATCTTCAGCAAGTTTGAGAAGGGTAGAATCGTCCAAAGTTTGGGTTTCACCTCTAAAGAGGGCTGCAGCCGAAACGCGGTGTCCATGGCGTATCCATTTTTGGGGCATTTCAGACGCCAACGTTTGAATGTGTTGGATACTTTCGTCGCTACCGCTGATATTGAGGGTATCGTGTGATTGAATGATCCTGCGGAGGGCGTCGTCATCATGGCCGGTATCGCATAACGAAACACGTGTGCCCATTTCGGGGGCGTAAGTGGTCAGATGATCAACGAGCATTTGCATCATGGGAATGAGATTGTGGGCGGGTCTAAGGGTGACTTTGATCGGAAGGATGAGCGAGATAAAAAGATCTTGAAAAGCCGCACTTGGGACGGTCGAAGCGGTAATAAGGAGCAGGGAGTGCGTTCCACATTCGGGGAACAGGTTGAGACGCGCATCGAGCGAAAGGTGGGCGTCGAGCCACGTGTCGAGCGATCCGCGTTCCAAAAGAATGGGCGCTTCCTCCGTAATGAGTTTTTCAAAATGTGTGCGGTCGAATTGGCGCCAAACGCGTTCAAAACCTTCATGAATGACGGGAGCGCTGTAACCAGTACTAGGCGCGAATTCAGTTATGGCTTGCGGAAAGGGGATGTGGAGCATTTTTTTGAGGGTTAATGTGTCAAAAAAAATCCCCCAATTCATAGAAGTGGGGGAGGGAAGGATGAACTAAACGATCGTTGCGAAGGTTAAGGTAATATCGTCTTTTTGCGGAGCGCCGTAACTGAACCCGCTGAAGTCGTTCCACAAACTTTGCATTGCGTAGTTGACGTCGTTGGAGTTCATCGAACGGACGACTTGGCGGAGTCGTTTTTCGCCGTATTCTGCGCCGTTTACATCTTGGTATTCCGTGAGTCCGTCCGTGTAGAGCAAGAAAAGGTCGCCGGGAGCGATATCGACCATGGTCGTTTGGTATCTGGCTTGAGGATTGTCGCCAAGTCGTTCACCGCGAACGACGATTCCGCGAATGTTGTTGTCATGTTTGTGCAACGGGAAATTGTGACCGGCGTTGCCAATCTCTGCGCGGCGGCCATCCGGGCTAATGAGGATTGCTTGGAATGTCATAAAGAGCGTTCGTTTAGCGGCCTGGCAGATGGCGACATTCATTTCTTCCAAAAGTCTGGAGAGATTAATCGATTGTGTCGTTTGCATGTGGAGGATGGTGTCAAGTGCACTTTTCGCACAAGCCGTAATCATAGCCGACGGAACGCCGTGACCGGTAACGTCGCCAATCGTCAAAAGTACGGAGTTGTCTGGTAAAAGATTGTAGCTCCAAAAATCACCACCACATTCAGACGCAGGTTGGAAATAACCGTTCAGCGAAACGCGACCACATCTCGAAAAACCTGCAGGCGGAAGCAAGGTTGACTGAATCGAACGCGCGATGTCGACTTCTTTTTCGAGCATAGCTTTTTGTTCGGTTTCGACCATCAATGCCTGAACGCGATCGGCCATCATATTGAATTGTTCACCCAGCTGACCGATTTCGTCTCGTGATTTGATGTTACTGCGAACTGAGAGATCGCCGTTTGCGATTTGGTCAGCAGCTTTTGAGAGGCGTTTGATGTTACGCGTAATCATCATCGATTCGAGCCACGCGATAGCAATACCGATGAACATGGCTAAAATGGCGAGCATAATAGCACGGTTAAGAGCTTCTTTTTTACGTTCTTCGCCTTGTTGACGAATTGCACGAATTTCGTTCTCAAGTCCCTCGGTTGAATAGCCGACAAAAATGTAGCCCTGGACGGGAGCAATTTCGCCATCATCCAACTGACGACCTCGGATGGGGACGACATACTGACGAATCGCCATTTCGACGACTTTGTCTTTATTCATGACGACTTCGCGTTTTACGGCTTCAGGCGTAGTACTGTTGGCATACTTCGAAATGGCGGTTTCTGAGATTGATTCGATCGATTCTTGTTCTCGGCTACGATCAAAATAAATGACATCAGCCATCTTTAAGCGCTGAATATTGCTCGTCACGCTCGTGACCCAAACGCGCCCTGTTGGGGCTACGATTGTCGCATAAACAGCTGAGTAGCTCTTGTCGGAGTCTTTACCATCGGCTTCTTTTTTGGCTGCGTCGTCATTGGCGATCAGAGGCGCGATGAGGCCTTTTAGACCTTCGAGATCGTTGTCAAACATCAGACTTGAGGCTGGTAAACTCAGCGTTTGCGTTGTCTGTGCGCCCAATTGATCAAGCGCCTCATACTGAATACGTCGGATGCGCTCCGTTTCTTGATCTACCGTTTTTTGTGTGTCAGACAGCGTTATTGCTGCATAGACGGCTACAACGACGAGAACGATAAAAACAGCACTGAAAGTCCATTTTACACTAATACCGATACGCATTGCCAACCTCCGTGATAAATGCTCCCAGCATTTTACACAAAAAATGCTTTTTCGTAAATCATAATAGGATATGCGTTTAGGGCTCTAGCCGAGGACTCGCTCTTGTGGCGTATTTAATTGGGGGAAGCCGGAAAATTGTCAATCCAAATGCATATTTGAGTAAACCATTTCCGGTGTCTTCCAACCAAGTACTTTTCGAGGTCTCTGATTAATTTCATTACAGACACGTTTGATATAGCTGTCAGAGACCTTAGTAAA
>JAZRWH010000178.1:0-21485 GCA_045599585.1 Myxococcota bacterium | reverse complement strand
TGCTTGCCTTCGGCTTCGCGACGCAGGCGATTTAACAGTAATCTTAAGTCTTTTTCATGCTTAGAAACGACTATATATCGATAAAACAAAGCTACTGTAGAGTTATCAGAGTATTCTATGAAAACTTCGTGGGACAGCAGTGAAGCAAAATATTATTTATGTAAAGACAGAAAAGAACGCTATTCAAGACAATGTCTTAACTTTTCAATTCGCAGATTGAATCTGTCGGTATCTGCATGTTCAATGGCTTTTAACTGCCCTTCGCAATTATAAACGCGCACATTATTAATGTCTTTGATATAATCTCGTAGCTGATCGTAATTAAAGCCTACTGTTTCGTAAGTAACATCGACGACGATATCGCCTTTTCTAGCCCGGAAATAGTATCGTCCTCTCAGCAGATTTTCATTGCAGTCTTCATCAATTTCATCCTGCCATGAATAGACTCTAAACAGTTCATTCTTCAACAAGCGTATGATCTTTCGCAGATTATCCATCGAATAGAATGCATACAAATCGACGTCAGAAGGTGAATGATCAAGAATTTGTGGATAAACTAAATAAATTCCCAAACTACCACCTAAAACCGCATCAGCATTATGCGTGATCAGGCTTGCGATATTAAGCATTGCATCGCATCTGGAGTGAAACGACTTTGCCTCAACACATTGAATTTCTCTGGATAAATCTGAGATTTCATTTTGCATAGCCCAATCACGACATAGTCTTCCATCCGGGCTGAAAATAAGCTTATAGATCTGATCACCGGAATGTTTTTTTGACATTTCTTCATAATCAGACATTTCGAAACGAACGGTCATTGTTCGGTATCTAAAAGCGAATGAATAATAGTAATAGCCTTGAATAATTTCAAAGAGTGTAAATAATTCATCATCTAAATTATCGAGAATATCTATGAGTTTAACGCGATGAGAAATAATATATTCAGCAGTTGTTCCTGAATCTATAGAATCGCCGAATACAGAAAGTTCTCGAAAAACAACTTCATGGACACCAAGATTAGCCGCAAAATCGAGAAATCGCGTTACTTCGATTACAGAATCGATGCCAGTTTTTTGAAGAACGCAAGCTATTTTAATTGGTATATATGTACTGAGTCGTGAAACGATGTCCTTAAAAATTATATTTTCTTTGATTGCAACACCACTTTTAAAACGAACTATATTATGATTGGCTGTTTCTTCATAATGATGCCGAGAACATTCAATACGCGTTAGTTTGAGCTGTTGAATAACTTGGAGGAGAAAGTCAAAATTATGAACAAATCCGGATAGATTTGTATACATTACACGATCGACGAACTGAGTTTTATTATGCTCACATATAGCGACAGCATGAGCAATTTGTTGGAGCTGAAAAGGGCTTTCACAAGGCTCTTTACCAGAAACAGAAAGAAAAATCGAGCGTTTACCTAATGTCTGAATGGCTTTTACAAGTTTTTCATCGTAATGATCACACAAATCACCGAAGGACTGAGTTTTTCCGCTTCTCTGAAGATTCTCTGAACAAACCTGCAACATGCACTACATGAATTGTTAACATAAGGTGTAAACGAAATGGAATTCTCTGTAAGTTTAGTAGTGATAGGAATATTGAATTGTTCGGATAGTCGTTCTGCATATTTTTTGTAATCACTATAATATTTAATCATAAATCTCCTTAGTTAAGATTAGAATTAATAATTGTAATTTATATAAGTTGTTATTTGGATAGTGTAATGCTTTCTGGGCAAAGCATACTGACTAATTTATTGCGTAAAAAAATGCTCTAGTGTTTCTCAGTTTTTTGCTAAAAAACTCTATTACGAAGCACTTTATGCGGTGTTTCCTATCCAATATGTCTCAATACACGATACACCGTGCACGGCCTGTGATATTTTATTTCGATGATACGCCGCTATACCCTATGGCTTGCGGCGTAGGACTCAATGATAATACTTTATATTATTTTTCTAAGAGAATTGCATTGCTCTGTGCAACGTCAATTGCATTACAAAATGCTCTGAATTGAGCGTAGTCTTCTGGGGTAATTTTCTGTGGCCGTAGATCAAGCGTTTCGTGAACCGTTAAACCATCATCTGTAAGGATGTATTGCCTTGTAAAATTGCCGAAATCAGTATGAAGACTGACATCTGTAAGGGAAGACGTATTAAAGTGGTAGCCAGAGGGTGCTTTGAATGTTAAATTTCGTGTCGCAGAAGTTGCATTTCCGATCACTAAAGTCGTTTTCCTTACAGGATACGGAGCATAGCTTGCTGTAATATTATAACTAAAAATGTTGTTATTAACTTTGATTGTATTTTCGGATGCATTTGAGAAATTACCTGCTTCAAAATTGTATTGAATTTCAAAGGGGGTATCGAGTGCATCGAGTTTGTCATAATCAAAGTTGTTGAGTGTAATACGTCCGTAGCTTCGAGCTAAACTTCTCTCAATAATTCGATTAAGTTGCTCGGGATCATCTTTGGCGCGCGAAACAACGTAACGCATCATAATCGATCGATCACTTTGGAGCGTTTCGGATGCAGCTGCAACTGCGCCACCAACGTCATCCATGTCGAATGTAATGTTAACAATCGATTCCATTTTAGAAAAATCTTCGGTACGTGATTTTGTTATCGGAGCATCAGGTTGCGCTAAAATAACATCTCTACCTTGAACTTCGGGCTGTATATAATCGAAGGGAACTGAATCTTCGAATGTTTGTACATAGGCAGGCCCTGTTTCTGTTTCAACAACGATCGCCGGCAGATAGTAATTCATAAAATCTTGGCTAGGAATCGTCATATCTTCTGGAGCTGTTATGCCTTGCAACAAGGCAACGTTAGCTGTGATGCCAGCTGCGTTGTAAAGCGCTACAAGCAATGGCATGCGCGACCCACTTTTGCGTGTAACTGTATTCGTCGCAGTTGTTGCCAAGTAATCATCATTCTCGCTTTCATCAATATCTTTGATCACGTAATTGTAAATGTAATTTGCTCGTTCTCGGATGGTACCGTCTGGGACGTTCATAGATTTAAGATAATCTTCAACGTAAGGCGTAATGCGTGTACGTTGAACAACCAAATTGGCTAAACGACGTTGAATTAAGTTCCAAGAGTAATTCGAATAGTATTGAATATTGGGTAACACGTCGTCCAGAGGAACTTGCGAAGGCTCAGGAATAAACGGTGGTATGTCTTTAAGAAGCGTTGTGCAGCGCGTATAGTCATTTTTAGTTTGACAATTTGGAACTAGCGTAAAGTTCGCGGTACTGTGTTGAATAGCATTCATTTGCCATGCCGACGGATATTCAATAACAAATTCAGAATGAACAAGCGGTGTTTGAAGCATGCCATAGTAGAACCGCATATCTAAAGCGGTCGCAGGAGACGATGGAATCATAGGCTTCTGGAAAGTTACGTATTCGACATCGATATAGTCGCCAACACTGAGATTTGGAGCTGTTACGGATTGTTTAAATCCAATCGTTTCGGGCTCGATAATGGCGTATGTGTCCTGCTTGATTGTTCGTAAGTTAAGAACTGCAGCGTTTTTAGGGATATAAATTTCACCAGAAGCATTTAAACCATCTTTGTCTGTGACGCGTGTAATTTGATGTGTCAAAGTGACGGATGCACCGTTCTCAAAAAATCTCGTTGCTGCGTAATCAAGTACGATGATGCTTGATGCATCTGAAACAGGCGCAGATTGGGCGTAGTTTTTAATAACTTCAAGACCGTTTTTACGCAGATTTTCGAAAGGTTTTTGGTTGGTTAAAAACCAAGAAATTAAGTAAGGCTCGGCATCCCCGGGCATGACATCAGCTAACTTAAGCGCAAGTTTTTCGGCGTAGTCTTCATGACCAGATGCTTTAAAAGAGTCAATGAGCGGTAAAAGCTGGTCCATGCCAGGAAGCGCATGAGCACCGTTGTTTGCTCGATCAAGTAATGCAATGAGTTCATCAAACGACGCATCTGGTGCAGAAGGTATTTCTTCGATAATACGATGGAGCTTGTAGGTCATGTTGTCGGGGTAACGATTTTCGAGTTCTGACAGAATGACTTTGTCTCCTAGACCTTCACTTGCATAAAATGAGGCTACTTTAGGACAATGTTGCATAGCAGACGAAAGTGTTCCGCGAGCAGGCATATTATGTTTTAGATTTTGTGATTCAATGTATTTGAATGTAAGGGTGCACGAGTTAGGCTGCAACGCGTACGCTCGGTTAAGTGCATCTCGTGCGTCGTCGTGCCATTCTTTAGCTGTATATAATTTAGACAAGAAGAGCTCAGAATCTGCGTTTTGTGGCAGTTCATTTTGAAATTCACTGACAAGGTCAAATGCTTGTTGCGTGTAGTGCTTTTTTAGAAGCAAAGACGCTAATTCCAATCGGGGGGCAATCAGTTTAGGTGCTGATGTATTGACGGATTCTAGAGATGCAATTGCCGAATCAACGCGGTTTGAGGGATCAAATTCGTTGTCTTCGTTCATACGATGTGCATTTTGAAGCACGTTTTGAACGTCATTTGATGCGATGCGCTGACGCGCTTTGATCATTGCATCTGCACTTTTCATGTCGTGTGCAGAAATCGCCATTACATTATAGCCCCATGATCCGAGGGCATCAGGCGCAACATCGTCAACATTGAGTGCCTTGTACGCAGGCACAATTTCGTCTAATTTTTGAGAGGTTGCAGTTTGTTCGGCAGGCGTACTTTCTTTGATGCCCGAAAGAAGTGAAGCAAGGGAAGTCTTTTCTAATGCGTTAGATTCAGGAGAAATCCAAATATTAAAGGGCTCGTTTGTGTTGTTGATCGATTTGGCTAGGCGAACACGAATATTGTGATGTCCAGCTGCAAGGTTGAGTCTTACTGCGTGTAGATCATTCCAATGAAGCTGACGCGTTTCGTAGGGGGTAACTTCATGGCCATCGACAAAAACAGCATAGCCATTATTTGATGATGTGATGAGCAGAACATTCATATTCTGCGCGAGATCAATGCCCGTTTCTCCGACATAGAGTCCAAGTTGAGGGGCGCCTAAATGAGTTCTGTCTTTTGTCTTATAGCTAAAGGCATTGAGCGTTGTGTCAGATGTGACGTAACTGTTTGCAAGTACTTTATCACGATCAGGCGGAATAGGGGCATCTGCTTCGGATATGGCAAAGGGGGTAAAAGGACCAACCCATGAAAATTGCGTCAAAGGTTTAGATACTGATGATCCTTTGATCGCGGCTGCTTGTGCACGTGCATTGAGTACAACGCGTTGGTGTAACTTAGCCAAATGTGCTCTTGCAAACGTTGGGGGTACTTCAAGATTTAAGATTTGATCAAATGGAACTGACTCGTAAGAATCGCTGATGATTTGCTCCAAACGAATGATAGCAGCCGAAACCAGGGCGTGATCTGGCCAATTCTGGATGAAATATACATAGCGTTCCATTGCAAGTTTATTCTCAAAACGGAGCGCAGCGCTTTCTGCAGCGATCAATGTTTTTTCGGGATCATTCGCAAGATCTTCAAGCGTGAGATTCTGATCATTGAGTTCGCCAAGCACCCAGGCATTGAGCGTCGTTTGAGTTTCTGCTGAATATTGAGCTGACCATGTAGGGTGTTTGATCTGCTGATTTGCGCAGCCTGTAATGCTTAAAAAAGCAAAGAGACTTCCTAATAATATCTTCTTCATTTTATGTGTCCCAGTATGTAACTGTTAATAGTTTTTCTAGCGAATGGTAATACGTGTATTGAGCGCGACATCAATATGACTTAGAAAATCTTGCCAGGCGGAGTATTCATGAGGCTGAATACGTCTTTTTTTGAATTTGATGATAGAGCGAACAGCATAACCATTGTTTGTAGGTGTAAAAGTTAATCTGAATGAACCGAAATCGTTTTCAATAGCAGTTTCGGCGGGCAGATCTGCTTTTTTATCGGTCGGCAAAATGACTTTGATTCCAGCTTCGTAAGTTGTTGGCAAATCTAATTCTAACGGGAATTTGCGGGATGCACCTGAGGTATAAAAACGTTTAACAGCCATAGAGCGCATCAGTGGTAAAACGCTCGTCTGTTCTGCATCGTGTATAGCGATATCATTAAAGTCAACTTTGGCTTCGTACGTAATATCGACGTTCTTTTCGCGATTATCGATGGTACCAAAATTTGCCGATATTAGATCTGATCCGGGGATTTGATTATTAATATCGTCTTTAAGACGTGCAAGCTGAATTTGAGTATTTTCGCCGTCAGCCTGACCTTCCTGCTTGGAATATCTTGAGCGGTAGAACGATGCATCATCACCGGCAAATTGAATGTGACCTTGGTATGCAATGCTCCCATTAAACGGCGTCAAATCAAACGTCTTTTCATTGATTGAAACATTGTCTTCGGGGTTTGAAACTGGCGTTTTTCGCAGCGTGTAACTTGCGTCGTCGCTGACAATGAGCGCAATTGCTCCTTGATCAGCACTCGGTAATTCATCAGAGCCATTAAACTCTGCTGTTCCATCTAGGAAAAGGTCAAATTCAGGTACATACGCAATGGCATGGTCAAACATATACGGACTAGGAAGTTTGGTATCAATTTCGCCGTTTTGTGTCGTCCTTAGCAAAACAAACTTTGTTTCGATTCCAGCCGTTTCAAGCATGACTTTGAGCAGACTGGCTTTGTCTTTACAATCGCCAAATTTACGTTGGAAAATTTGTGGAACAGGGTAGGGTTTGTGGCCGTGAATACCAAATTCGAGTGCAACGTAACGCGTTTCTTGCAATACATAATTATAGAGTATGCGAACGATTTCGCGTCTGTCTGTTACACCTTGCGTTAATCGTTTAACTTCAGCACGAATGGCATCGTCAGCAATCCATTGCGGTTTTGCAAGTTCAATAAACCAGTCGGCAACTTGCTGCCAGGAGTCAAATGATGAAATTACAAGGAAAGGTGCAATTTCAGTGATACCTGGTGAATGTTCTTCAAACAGGATGCGTGGAACGTCTTTTTCTTCGAAAATTGTAATCGTTTCGGTTTCAGTTTGTTTGGTGGTTACGTTTGTTGCTGATTCCGAAAGGTCAGGATTGTGTTTGTAGAAGTGAACGGGGAGGTCTTTGGGTGCGATGACGATATAGCGCGACCATTGTTTGTTGAAAGAAGACTGAAGTTGTAGATTGGTTCCAAAAAACGGTATTGAAGATGCTGAACGATGTGTTTCGGTGCGTCTGAATTGAAAATCAACACGATCTCCAACGCTCAGATCTGGAACTTCCACGACAATTTGTCGTTGATCGAAATACATTCGGATTGATGGATCGGCAACGTTGTACTCGGATGTTTTAAAAATGCGTTTGACGGAACCATCTTTGTGCGTTGTCGTAACGGAGACGATTTCAATTTGTTCGTCTGTCGGAGAGTAATTGATGGGGACGGCGCGTAGAGCGCGTACGCCAGCTTCATCCAAGACTTCAAAGACAAGTTGATTGTAAGTCGAAGTCAGGCCATTGGGCATAATACGCATGATGCGTTGATCGAGCAACGAAACATGGCTTGCAGCCGAAGCGTCTCGGTTACCAGGTATATCTGTTACGAGGTAAGGCGTTTCGAAGCGATCTTTGGGTTCTGTTGTGGAGGTTTTGTACTGGCTTCTCTGTTTGAGTGTATCATCTTGAGGTCGAAGTACCGAAGCCATAGCATATGCGGTCTCACTGTTTTCGATATCGCCCATAGTTGTAGAAAATGCAGCATATCGAGCCCAACGATCAGGATCATTCGGTTTGAGCATGATCCAGCGTTCATAAACGTCGACGCTAGCAATGTTCCAACCAACAGATTGATAAGCCGAAACATCTTCACCTTTTTGCACTAAAATATCGAGGGCGTAAGCGTCTACGATATTAAGCCAAAACTCCCACATGTTGTCGTCGTAGGGGTGACGACTGAGATATTCCTCGACATCGTTTTGAATCGTTACGAGTACTTCAGCAATATCCGTTGGGTTGTGTGATGCTTTGGCATCCATCAAACGCGCTTCACACAATTCGACCAGATAGAATGATGAAGTTTTGTCGATGTTATACAACTTGGACATGAGTTGTAGGTAAAGATCACGTTCGTAGCGCGGTCGAACTGTCGAGAGATAGGTGCTAAGCCAAATGCCGTTGTTTGTGTCTTTTGAAACGTTGTCCAAAATGCTGCGTGCACTCAATTGCTGACGCATTGCCATTTGAATGTTGGCATTCAAAATAGAGGAAAGCATTGGATCAATGTTGACTTCGAGATGTTTCTTGAGTTTGGGTAAAATGTCGACAAAACGAATCGGAGAACTGTCTCCCGATGCAGCATTGAAATCTGCGGAAGCCCAAGAAAAATTGATCCACGGGTCTTTAGGGTACTGTTTGAGTGCAGCGCGCAAGATTTCAAGTTTCATCCAGTTTTCAGAAAGACTTGAAACAGCAAGCAAAATATCTGCAACGGGCAAGGCCGCTGTTTTTGCTAGATCGCGCATGAGCAGATCACGCAGGAGTGCTTCGGATTCGTCGTTGTTCAGAAGCTTGTTAGCGAGTTTTGCGCGAAGTGCAGGTGAAAGTGATTCGTCACGAAGCCAGGTTTGATAAAGCGAATCAGATGCTGGTTTGAGATCTTCTGGGACGCCTTTTAGCGCATCGCTGACGATCGGTTTAGAAATGTCGGTTTTAAATGAGAGTGGCGCGCCTTTGGCGTCTGTTAAAAAAACACGCAACGAAGGTTTCGTTTCGAGTGAAGCGACCTTTAGTACAAGCGTGTTTTCGCCTGGGTTGAGCGTGATGTTCCAGGATGGGCCAAAAAGTGGTGCTCGTTCGGCATTCAGCGTTTTTTGATTGGCTTGCGCTGTTCCATTAACCCATGCTGTGACGGGTGTGGACGACGCTATTTCGAGCCGCGCATGAACGGGTTTGGGGGCTTCGATAAAAATGCGCGTTGCCATGTATACAACACCAAATTCGTCGATATAAACTGCTTCTTGCGGAAAATTAAGACCTGCGTGCCCCGTTGAACGATACGTTTGCCATACACCGTCAAATGTTGCATCAACTGCAGGTTTAGATGTATCAAAGCCTTTTTCTGCAGCAAACTGTTGAGAAAATCCCCAGAGCGAAGCGTTTTCGTAAGGATATGATACAAAGAAGCCCGAAACTTCTCCCGGAAGTGTCGATGTCTTTTTTCCTAGCTGCTCGCTGGCTTTTGTCATGCGCCATTCGGCATATCGTGCGAGCGCTGGATCGGTGGCCTTCTGGGCTATCGTTGCAAAGGCGGCATACGTTACGTTCGGATCGATATAGGCATCAAAAGGTTCGAGATAAAGAAGCTGTTGAATCGATTCGGCCTTTTTAAGATCGACTGATGTAATGGCTTTATCAAATCGTTCACGTAGCACGTCGGCTTCGGCTATGGTTTGCGCTTGAGCTGTGGAAGGTTCAATGATCGCGTCAATGCACGGTGCAGCGAAACTTATCATCGCTGCAAGCATCCAATATTTTCGCATGGTCTCTCCAGTTTGTTTTATGTTGAAATCCCTTTGCAGGTAACGCCTTTATCGGGACATACTCGCTTTATTGCAAACGATTTTTTCAAAGAATTCAAAAATCGCGAGTATGATACTGTTATAACGCATTCCTAAGTCGTGCGTATTCCTTCAAAGTGGCGCAGATTGGGCTACGAAGCACGTTTGGAAAGATTCTGGAGCGAAGCTAATGACTGAAGATGAAATGAATAAACTTGTCGAGAGCATCAATTCGTATTGGACGACGCCTCATCCCAAATCAGAGAGTGATGTTGCGCCTGATCCGCTTACGCCCATTCATGATTTCGACAATATAAAACCTTTTACGGAACAGGCGCATGTTGATGCTGTTCGCGCATATTACGAAAAGTGGGGGCATGAAAATGGTATTTACGCCGAAGATGCCCCTGCTGCTGAAGAAAAGAAATAGTACTTTTGTTCAGTTTTTTATTTTTGGGCCCACCCTATTCGCCGTTGGCGAATACGGGTAGGCAGTCGGCCTATTGCCGTGAGGCGTTGTTGTCAACGCCAGGCAATACGGCCGACTTACGTTGACAGGGTGAGGGTTGATTGCTCATTGAGTTTGTAGGATAAAAAAAGTAAGCCGGGCGTATTCGTGAAACGAATAGCCCGGCAGCGAAGCCGTATTCGCTGTGAAGCGAATAGGCGAAGCAAACCATCAAAAGTATTCAATCGCGATAGGTCAAAATTTAGTCGCGAATAGAGAAACTTTGTTCGCACTTAATTTTGGGGATGTATTTTTCATCAAGCGCACGGACTTTTGCGCAGACTTCATCGACGACTTGGTCGCGATCTTTTTTGAAGCCTGGCGGAAAAACGAGGTCAAAGAGGACGTTTGTATGTGTTTCGCCCGAGACGATGCGGAGGTCATGAATTGTTAAGGCCTCGTCGATTTTGACAATGGCGTCGTTGAGTTGTTCGCGCAGGGCTTTGATCGATGCGTCTGCCGTCACGATCGGATCGTAGTGAATTGAAACGAGTAAGTTATCGTTTTTGAGGAAATCTGCTTCGATGTTATCGATAATGTCATGACTGTCCATGGGATTCATTTCGACGGGCATTTCAACGTGGAGACTGGCAAATCGATGGCCTGGACCGTAGTCGTGTACGAGCAGGTCATGCATGCCCAAAACGCCTTTGTAAGACATGACTTTTTCTTCGATGTGCGTGATGAGTTCGGGGTCAGGATTTTCGCCAAGAAGGGGAGACATCGTGTCTTTGACGAGACCGAGGCCGCTGTAGACGATGAATACGGCGACAAGTAAGCCCATGATGCCGTCGATGATTTCAATGCCTGTCCAGGCACAGACAAAGGTGCTGATAAGAACGGCACCGGTACTTAAAACGTCGTTGCGGCTGTCTGCGGCGGCAGCGCGAAGCGTATCGGAATCAATGACATTGCCAATGTGTCGGTTGAAGAAGCTCATCCATATTTTTACGATGATTGAAGCCGTGAGAATGGCAACTGTAAGCCAGCTGAATGTCGTTTCTTCTGGTTCAATGATTTTAAGGATAGAATCTTTAGCGAGCATAATGCCGATAGCGACGATCATGACGGAGACGCTAAGGCCTGCTAGGTATTCATAGCGCGCATAGCCGTAAGGATGTTTTTTGTCAGGTGCTTTCGCGCCGAGCCAAAACCCGAGAAGGGTAATGATATTGCTCGATGCATCAGACAAGTTATTGATGGCATCAGCTGTAATGGCGATACTACCAGAGATGATGCCTGCAATGAGTTTTCCTATGAACAAAAGAACGTTGCAAAAAATACCGACAAAACTCGCGAGTTTACCATAAGCCGTGCGCGTTTTATTGTCCGAGACCTGCTCAGGGGTTGAAACGAATTTATGGATGAGAAGTTCTGTAATCATTATAATTTATACCTATATTTAATAAGATAAATAAGCTTTTAAACGGTAGTCTTTGGGAAATCCCAGCAATACATGATCGTTTATTTGGACGTCGTTGCCTATTGGACGTCAGGTAAAATCTACCACTTTTTATCTAATTTTGAAGAAATGATTGATCGTATATAAATATAAGTCAGAATTTAACAAAAAACGCCCGCAATTTAGCGGGCGTTGAACTTAAATCATAATACAAAACGAAAAATTACTCAGTAGCACCAGCATCGGTGAGCAATTTAATTATGGCTTCGTTGCCTGATTGTTTGGCGAGTGAAAGCGCTGTTTCATTAAGTGAAGAGCGAATTGAGATGTCTGCACCGGCTTTAAGGAGGGTTTCAACCATTTCGGGCTGTTCAGACTTTGCAGCTTGCATGAGCGCAGTAATGTTGTAGTTGCCACGGAAATTGACATCAGCCCCCGCTTCGATCAGCGCTTGAACGTGCGCAGGTTGACCACTCATAATTGCAAGTGTGAGCGGCGTATCTTCAATGTTATCGAGTACATCTACTTTTGCGCCCGCTTTGAGCAAGATCTTGATGACACCTAAAACTGGATTGTGTTCTTTTTCACTGACTGATTCCTCAGGTTTTTCTGCGACAGCATACATGAGCGGTGTTGTTTTTGTAGTTGCATCAGGGCGGTTTACGTCAAAACCTTTGTCAATGAGATGTTGTACGAGTTTGGGACTGTGCGAGCGAGCTGCGGTAACGAAAGCATTTTCTTCGGTGTTGTTTAGCAGGTCGTAGTATTCGATAAAAGCATCCGTCAAGGCGATGTTTTGGGCAGATGAAAAGGCATCATCGAGTACCATAGACATAAAGAACTCTTGTTCAAATTCAACGCCGATGTCTAAAAGCATTTTGTAATAATTAAAACTGCCATTTGGGATGAGGAGCAGTGCACCAGCCTCAACCGAGGTAGGTGTAAGGAGGCCACGTGACAAGAAGACTTCGATGATGTTGGGATCACCGACCTCAAGGGCTAGATCAATCGGCGTAACGTCGGTGAGATCTTTGACCGAGGCATCAGCGCCCTTGTCGAGCAGATTGTTGAGCATATCGAGTTCTTGATGGGCTACCGCTAAATGGAGTAGTGTATTGCCTGTACTGGCATCGATTTGATTGACATCAGCCCCGCGGGCGATGAGCCAATCAGCAAGCGGAATGTTTCCCAGAGAAACAGCGTAGGGCATCAAGTTGATTGAGGAATCCTCATTGGTGGGCTTGGTATTTGACTTTTCGACGATGTATTTTGCGATCTCAATATCTGTACTTGTGAGCGCGGCGACCATGTGAATATCTTCCGAAACGGAGAGTGTGTCCGCATTTGTTTCGACGAGAAGCTTGAGGGCTTCAAAGTCATTCATAAGAATCGAGACATCTTGGATCGTATAAAAAACGTCTGTCGTACCGTCATTTAGGGTGATCGCATTGAAATCCTGATTTGCTTGTTTGTTTTCAAGGATGAGGTTCATTGCTTCTTTATCGTGTCTGAGGGCTGCAGCGAGTAGAGGCGTGACCATAATTGTATGATCATCGATCGCATCTAATATTTCGCCGGAGATTTGATTGATATTACAGACATCGACACTAGAGTGGCACCAGAAGGATTCTGCATCTTTTTTGTCAGCTTTGTTGACATCAGCCCCACTTTTAATGTTTTGTTTGATGCGATCAATGGCGTAATAACAGCCGATATCAGTCCAAGATTCGCATTCTGGTAAGAGAGAAACGGCAGAGTTGACATCATTTCTTGCGGAGTTTGAATTCGAGGCGCAGCCGAATGTCGCAGCGCAAGCAAGAAGAGCGAATGTGATGGGGGTTAGCGATTTGAACATGATAGAACTCCTTTATATAGTAAGACGTAAGGCTGTATAGCGTTTACGCTTTTAAGCATTTGGGTGGTCGTGGCTTGTCGTACAAGGCTGCAGACGACATTGGCCTAAACACTTTTGCGATATGAGTTTATTCTATTTTAAACGTCAGGCATAAAAAAGCATACAACGCATTTTGCGCGTGCGGATATGTTTAAATCTTAGCTGGCCACACAAAAAGCCGACCGTATTTGCGTAAGCAAATAGGCCGGCGGCGGAGACGTATTCGCCCGACGGGCGAATAGTCGAAGCCATTACATTAGAGGCAAACTGCAGAGATCAGGTGCGATGCAAACAGCATTTTGGCTACACGTTTTGGAGCCGCACTTACATCCTTCTTCTTGTTGACAGATGAAGCCCAACCCAACCTGACAGGTATAATTATTGACGTCTTCTTTGAGGACAGTCGTATGATCACAGCTGAACGTTGTGTCGGAAGAAATGACGATATCGTTGCCGTTTGCGCAACCGCAGCTAAGTTTTCCGAAACGCGTTGTACATTCACAGTCGATGTTGTTATTGCAGACAACTTGACCGCACAAAGCTTTTTTGTCTTCGTGAGCGTCAACAGCAGCACTGTCAATGAACAAACCGAAGGGAACGACGTTTCCGAGATTTGAGTATGGGCCATACTCAGAGGGTTCAGCGCAATCATGGCTGATTGCACAGTAACGGTTTTCGATGGAATCGCCGCCGCTTTTTGTAAGGTTCCACATAGCGACTTTTTCGATTGGGTAGGCATTGATGCCGTTTATGCAGCCAGCCCAATCGCCATAGAGCATGCGAGCGATGAGTTTTTTAGCTTGTTTGGGATCGTTTCGAAGATCGATTTCGAAATCTTCGGAGAATTCATATTTATAAATCTGACCGTATCGTTGAAAGACGATATTGGCGTAAGAACAGGTGCCGTCGAGACAAAAAGTTCCGGCTTTGCACATTGTACCGCCGCATTTGCAATTTTCTTCGTTGCAGTCCTTGGCACGCACGGCATTTTGATAGACTTTTTCGATCCAGTAAGCTTCGGCAGCTTCACCATCCATCGAATCAGGAACGATGCATTTGTTACTGATCATATACTCGCCATAATGACAATTCAGATTGCCAAGCGAGCATCCAGCTTCATTTTTACAGACGGGGACGTTGCTGTTGTTAGAATTACTGAACAGACATTCTGCATCTTCGGTCATGAGATGATTGTCGCACATGCAGCCTTTTGTTTCGAGTGAAGCCGGCGCGATGCATTTAATCTTTTTGTAATAGTCATTTTGCTGATAAGCGATGCCATGAATGGTGCCGCATCCGGCCTCGTCCGTACAAAGCCATTCTTTTTTGTTCGAATCGCAGCTAAATCCTGTGCCAGGCAAGGGGTCACTGTCGTTGCAATAGCAATCTCCGGAAGCGTAGTAAGCATTTTGAGGACAGATTTTATGGTCACCGTAAGCGCAACCTTCGGGATTTGTGCAAAACTCTCGATACGTTTCAAAATTGTCGATGTTATGGTATTTGCAGACCCATCCATCTTTGCTGTCTAGAACTTGATCTGTATTGCCGCATTTACATTTACCAAAGTCACATGCGGCGCCGACTTCACAGTTTTGGGGTCCGCAAGCGCAGTATTTACCGTAACAGACGGGGGCTTGTTTGTGCTGTGGTATTGTTTTGTAAGATTCGAATTTGAAATCGTTGCTGTCGAGCAGGATGACACCTCCGGCCATGCTCATGTTTGAATAACAGTATGCGCCGTAAGGCGTAACGGTATCACCACAGGCGCAACCATTTTTAAGGGTACAAACCCATTCTTTGATTCCCTCCGAAACGGTTTGACAGACGAAGCCTTCGCGCATTTCGGGGATTGGTACAGGGGCATTTTGTGTGCCATGACAATACAGCGTGCCACCTTCACATTTTTTTGTATCGGGTATGCGAGTTTTAATAACTGCGGCAATACCTGATTGTTTGACCGTGTACGCATCAAACCAACTGGGCATGGCACCTTGTTTGAAACCAACGATCGTGTTTTTGTTGCCAACCTTTTTGATCATTTTAGGATCGTTGGTGAATGCCAAAAAGTTTGTTTCGGTCGAAGAAAATTCGTAATTTTCTGGCCATACGCAGTCACCTGTTTTGCAGCGGGTTTCGATTGTAGAATCAAATTGACCGTTTAAATAATATGTACAGGCATTCAAATTGAGTTTGTCCTCGAGTACATCGTGGTACAGATAACTGAATATACGTCCGTCAGGCGTTTTACAACCGGATCGTTTATTGCAATAGATGATGGGCGTATAATGTAAGATGCTGCATTCTTTGTTGTCAGACACAAGTTTTGTATCTTCAGTCATGATATCAATGCAGCTAAATTGAGATCCGTACTGATCTTGGATAAGATTTTTGATTTCATCATCGCTACATTGATAGCCTTTTTCTTCGATACATGAGCCTTCATTTTCTAATTCATCAACGTGTAGCGGATGATAATTTTCGATATGATTATGATTGTAGTTCGTTTTTTCTTCTTCAGGCATGCGGTTGATCAACAATTTGTCATATGTTGATTTGTAGTAATCGTTGATACAAAATTCACCTGGCTCAATCGACGTATTGCCGCACGCACAGCTACTCTTGCTAATACAAATTTTTTCGCTAAAGAGCGGTTGGCAAGCATAACCTTGCACGAACTCAAAGCCTTCTTTTTCGCCGCAGGAGACGATCTCTCCTTTTTTTTGAGAGCCGAGCAAATAGCGTTTGCCATTAAATTCGCAACCATTTGCGTTGAGGCATCGTTCGAATGTCGTGCCATCTTTGGCAGTGATGGGCATCCAAACAGAAATTGTCGTAAGCGTCGTTACTTTGTTTTTTGTAGGTTGTTCAGCCTGTTGCGTATTGGGCTCAGCAGCGGAAGCATTGTCGTCCGGATTTGCGTTGTTGTCAGAGGTTGAGAGATTGCAGCTACAGAGGCAAAGTGCTGTGCAGCACACAATATACGCAAAACGCGTTACGTTTTTCATAGAGATTCCTTTCATTCGATTGGATCGTTGGCTGGTGAGATCTATTGAACGAATTATTACATATAATAGTAATTATACGACAAAACCGGCATTATAAGAATGCCGGTCTGTGAGGTTTAGTACGTGACGATCTCGACGGCGATACCATTTTTATTTCGGCGTGTTTCGCGTACGATGAAGTTGTCTTGTTTAGAAGCGATGAGTTGTGAAACGATTGCGTCGAAGCTCTCGAACAGCATGATAGGATTATCGGGATTGATCTCTAGGGCGAGCGATGCATTGGAGATCCAGCGTTCGGCGACGTCATCGACACCATCGATGCGTTTAAGAGCCTTTCGGAGTGCGACCAATGTGTCGGCATCAGGCAAAGAATCGAGCACGAGCACAGGTTTGGGTGCGTAGTAGGGGATTTCGTCATTCGAATTTTGTGCACTATTGTGGAGTGTGACAGCCAATTCGGAAGCTAGAAGTGTCACAGCGCGAGTCTGAGCTTCTGGGATTGTGGCTGCGTGTGCCGAAACCATTGGCGAAAGTTTTTGTATCTGCTGACTTTTGACATCTAGCAATTCTAAATTTGCAACGACTTCGCAAAGCATAGCGTAGGATGCATTGTAGCAATTCCAATGCAACTTGCCGTTGAGCACCTGACTGGCTTTGAAAAGAGTCGCGAGGCTTTTGGCATTGTTCGACGAAAGCGGACCGGCGGCGTAAATTGCAGGACTAAAGCGAATATCTGTGTGTGCAGCAGGGTCAATGGTTTGGGTATTGTAACGCTCCAGCTGGTGGCGAAACGTGTGGTCGAGGGGCAAATTTGTGTAATTTGGCCACCAAGTCGAAGTTTTAGGTGAAGCATCATCGTAGACGATTGTCACCAGTGTCGTTTGCGCATACGCTGCAGAACAGAATCCCAACGCACAAAGCGCTGCACCCACCAACAAATTTAATCGCACCATCCTATCCTCCATAACACAGGCTAAATGCGTGGTTCGCGCGCGCGTTGTACGCTATTTGTTGGGGGTTGTCTCTATTTATATGGGTTCCTTAAAAGTACATAGAATATGCAAAAATTGTCAAAAAAGCTGCATTTAAAGAATTACTTATACGATGTTATTGAATTTTAAAAGCGCTTCGCCTATTTGCCTGAAGGCAAATACGGCTTCGCAGCCGGCCTATTCGCGTATGCGAATACGTCCGGCTTTTGGGGAATTTGGCACGTGTATTGGTGCGAAGACTATGCGTTGTGGTATAGTCCATTTGTTGAGCTTTACGACGACGTTAGTCAGATGTGGTTCGTTTGAGTTCATCCGCAAAAAGAAGGATCGGCGGCCGTATGGAGCCAGGCGAAGCCTGGCGTGAAGGCCGCGGCGGCGGCGTATGGCGAAGCCATAGCCGGCGCAACAGAAAGCGAAATAGAGGTCAGACCATGCAGAATTTGGACGGATTTAAGCGCGTACTTGAGCAACTTGGAGCAACCTGGGTCGGTGAATTGCCCGATGCCTCAGCCATTGTGGATGATTCGCGCGAAGTCGGACAAGGCGATTATTTTATTGTCCGGGATGGGACGACGCTAGTGACGCCCGAATTAGCGCAGTCACGCGTCAATATGGCCATTATGAAGGGTGCGGCCGTTGTAATTTCGCACGTACAGATCGAAGTGCCAGAACATGTTGTTTTTATTCATCTAGCCGAAACGCAAGCGCATTTGCTCGAACTGGCGCAGGCTTTTTATGGAAAGGTGCCGTCTTCGATGAAGTTGGTGGCTGTGACGGGGACGAATGGCAAAACGACGACGACGTATTTGATTGAGTCGATTGCGCGCAATTTGGGTATGAAAGTTGGCGTGATGGGGACTGTAACGCATCGTTATCCTGGGTACGTAGAGGCTTCGGAGAACACGACGCCCGGCACTTTAAAGCTTTACAGGCTTTTGGCAGGTATGCGCGAGGCAGGATGTACACTTGTTGTCATGGAAGTTTCGAGTCATGCGATTTGTCAGGCGCGCATTGCTGGACTGCGTTATGACGTGGCAATATGGAACAATTTAGGCGTCGATCACCTTGATTATCACAAGACGCGCGAGGCTTATGGCGAAGCTAAACAGCAGTTGTTTAGCAAATATTTAGCAGAAAGTTTTGCGGAAGGGCATACGCCATGTGCGGTGGTTAATGCTGCTGATGCAGATGTAATGCGACTGATTGAAGCGGCGAATCCGCAAGTGTGGGGTGGTCGTGTTATGAAATTTTCGGCAGACGCGACTGTTGATGCCGAAGTGAAATTCGGAGAAGCCACTTGGGAAAACAATGCTTGGCATATTCAAGCAAAGATCGGCGATCAGTCAATGTTGGCAACATTGCCTCTACTTGGGCGGTACAATGTGGCGAACGGAGCAGGGGCCGCGTGTGCGCTTTTGTCATTAGGCATTTCGGCTGAGGCTATTATTGAGGCATTATCAAAAGTTGATCAGGTGCCTGGTCGCATGCAGGTCGTACGCGCAGCGGCTCCGCGTGTTATTGTTGATTTTGCGCATACACCGGAAGCGCTTGAAAGTGCGCTCAAAGCTACACGCGAATCGATGACCGAGGGACTTTTGACTGTTGTTTTTGGTTGCGGCGGAGACCGTGATGCATCCAAACGTCCCATGATGGCTTCGCGTGCACAGAAAAATGCGGATCGCGTCGTTGTAACGAGTGATAATCCTCGCACAGAAGATGCCAATGCTATCATCAATGATATTTGCGAAGGATTTAGTTCGATGCGGGGTATTATCATCGAACCAGACCGTCTTCGTGCGATTGAACTAGCGCTTACCAAGGCTCTTGACAATGATCGTAATGTCGTTGTCATTGCTGGCAAGGGGCACGAAGATTATCAGATTCTCGGCACGCAGAAGACGCATTTTAGCGATGTCGAAGAAGTCGAAAAATTCTTTGCACGCAAATAGGAATAGAAAAAGGCGCGGCAGAAGCCCGTGTCTTTTTTAAAAACGAAATAAGGCACGGCTAGAATCCGTGCCTTATTTATTATGATTGAGAACCTAAATTAATCACGCGGATTGAATTGGGAGCATGAAGCAAGTGATTCGAAACAAGCTTTTTCTTCAGGCGTAAGTTTTTTAGGCATACAGATCATGATTTCCATGAGGAGATCACCGCGTCCGTCGCGCGTAAAGAGGCCTTTATCGGGCAGACGAAGTTTTTGACCGGAAGAAACGCCTGGCGGCACCGTGAGTTTGACGTCACCGACGACGGTATGGCAATCGATATGAATACCAAAAGCGGCTTCCCACGGTGAAATGCGAAGTTTTTGAATAATATCGTATTCATCGGTCGTGCATTCTTTTGTCGACGGGATATTGACTCGAATGCGGACATCCCCTCCGTTTGGAGCCTGACCTTTGAGCTTAAAGATGGTTTGGTTTTTGGCGCCTTTGGGGATATTGACCTTGAGATTTTTGGTCTGCGATCCCTGAGAGATTGAGATAGATTTAGGGGTTGGATCGAGGATTTCTTCGACAGAGAGTTCAAGGTCGATGATGGGAGCCTCTTGCTGTGGTTGAGGTTGTCTTCGAGCTCCGCCCATATTTTGGCCGAAACCACCGCCCATACCACCAAGATCACCGAAGTTCATACCTTGTCCACCGAAATTCATACCTTGCGCACCGCCCATGCCGCCCATGCCGCCCATGAGGAGCTTAAAGAAGTCGCTCATGCCGCCCATGCCGCCGCCCAGGTTGCCGAAGTTGATCGTCTGTCCGCCGCCGCCAAAACCACCCCAACCAGGAGGCGGTGTAAAGCTTTGACCATCCTTCCAAGATGATCCTAAAAGATCGTATTGACGACGTTTTTGGGGATCACTGAGGACTTCGTTCGCTTCGTTGACGTCTTTGAATTTAGCTTCTGCTTCTTTGTCGTTAGGATTGTGATCGGGGTGATACTTCAGAGCGAGCTTGCGAAAAGCACGTTTGATTTCGTCGTCTGTTGCTTTTCGATCAACACCGAGAATTTTGTAATAGTCTTTATATCCAACACTCATCGTTAATCCTCCTTGTTGGAAGAAGTCTCGACGTTTGCGGACTCAGGTTGAGTCTTTGCATCAGCGACTTCTTGTGAAGACGCATCGACGTTTTGAGCTTCGATGGATTTAGGTTTGCTTTTGAAGAGACCCATGAGAAACGCGACGAAACGTGCCCATAGGCGTTCCAGTCAAGTCGGGTTGCGAACGACGATAACGCGAGCCGTGCGCATCACATCGCCGTTTTCATAAACAAATCCTTTTCTTTCAACGTACATGATTGTGCCGTTTTCGAGGCTAGGATTAGGGAGGACCGAAACAGCTTCGTGACGTTTAGGATCAAATTTAGCACCGGTATCATCGACGCATTTGATGCCGAATTTTGCGAGACAAGTATCCATTTGTTTAAGGATTGCCTGGAAACCTTCGAACCAGACACCTTCTTTTTCGGGGAGAGCCATGATAGCGCGTTCGGTGTTATCATAGACTTCAAGCCACTCGTTGATCACACCTTCGCGTGCGCGTTTGCGAGCATCATCGAGATCTTTGGAAGTACGTTTGCGATAATTGTCGAAATCAGCGGCAAGACGGATATAGGAATCTTTCCAGTCAGTTTGATCAGCTTTAGCTTTAGGGGCTTCTTCGGCTTTAGGCGTTTCTTCGGCTTTAGGAGCATCTTCGGTTTCTTCAGCTTTAGGCGTTTCTTCGTTGGCCGTTGCCTGATCGGCTTCTTCTTCGCTCACGACTTCTGCTTCGCAGACGTCAGCGTCATCAGCTACGTTGTCTGTCGGATTTTCGATTTCAGCGTCCTGAACGACATTTTCGTCCTGAGCTGTATTTTGCATTTCGTCGTGATTTTGTTCGGTCATGTCCATGATCCTTTAATCCTTAGTATGAAAAAGCAGAGACGCGTGCGTACGTCTCGTAGAAAACACAAAAAAAGCGGCCTTTTGAGGCCGGCATTACACCTTAAACACGAATTAAAATTCGTCAAGATGAAACTTATGCAACTTATGTAAACAATGTTACAGCTCAGACGAGGAGCCCGCACGCCTTCGGCGCGCGGGCAAAAAGGAGGGGGGGAGATGGCGCATACCCCGCCCGTCTTGCCTTCGGCTTCGACAGGCAGGGTTAT